>NZ_DAKC01000041.1:479-19927 GCF_002496465.1 Methanosaeta sp. UBA356
CTGGTAGATCCAAGAAATACGTCTAAGATGTGCTCCAGGTGTGGCATTCTGGTTGAAAAGACGCTTTCTGATCGCGTCCATAACTGCACTCAGTGCGGGCTATCCTTGGATCGAGATTGGAATGCGGCAATCAATATACTCAGATTGGGACTACAATCTGTCGGAATAAAAACCGTAGAAGCCTGCCCCTTTTAAGGGGTGGGAGTAGTCACAGCCCTATCCGATGCTCATAGCCCAATCTTTCGATCTGTCTTCTCTTCCCTGCCCTTTCCATCCAGATTCCCTCCTCCACCACCTCGCCTATAACCGTCAGATCGCAAGCTCTTCGGGCCGCCTCCAGGCCCGAGGAGCGCAGGGTGAATACCAGCTCATAGTCCCCTCCCGCGCTCAATGCCATATCTATAGCATTCTCCTGCCCCACCATCTCCACCAGGCCGGGAGCCAGGGGCAGCTTATCCTGATAGACCAGAAAGCCCACTCCGCTCACCTCTGAAAGATCGGAGAGGGACAGAGCCAGGCCATCGCTGTTATCCATCATTGCCGTAACGCTTCCGCTCTTCGCCAAAGCCCGGGCCTCCTTCAGCCGGGGCTCGGGCTCCAGCAGACTGGTTATAAGCTCGCTTTTCGCGCCGTTCTGCCAGGCCCACAGCCCGCCTCCAGCTGCCCCCAGAGAGCCGGTGGTGCAGAGCAAGTCCCCCGCTCGTGCTCCCCGGCGGCGCAGAATCAGCTCCTTTTCCACAAAGCCCAAAGATGTGCCAGTGATGGTCAATTCCAGGTGGCTGTCGGTGTCCCCTCCCAGAATTCGAGTACCATAGAGAGCAGCACAATCGCCAAATCCTGAAAAGAGCTCATCGATAAAATACTGATCCGCCTCCGGCGGGAGTCCGGCAGCGATGAGGACTCCCGCGGGCTCTGCCCCCATGGCAGCAATATCGCTCAGGTTGACTGCTACCGCCATCCAGCCCATCTGCCAGGGGTTCATGATATCAGGAAAGTCGGTCTTCTGGTGGAGCATATCGGTGCTTGCCACAAGATAATGCTCTCCCGCATCGATAACCGCGCAGTCGTCGTTCTCCAGCCCACCCAGGATCACAGAGATGCGCCGAATAAGATCCCTCTCGCCAATGGCCCCGTTCATTCTTTCTTGCTCCCTCTAATTGTATAGATCGCCTCAGCTCCGAAAGTTATTAAGATTCAAAGATGCATTAATTGTGATATGCTCGATTACAAAAGGTTGTTCATCCAGGCATCGATTGCCCTCCTGCTTTCCCTCATGCTCTCTAGCTCGCTTTCTGGAGCTGGAGCAGCCCAGATGACGAGGATCTGTCCACAGGGCTGCAGCAATCTGAGCATCCAGGAGGCACTTGTTAATGCCTCTGCTGGAGATACGATCATTGTGGAAAGCGGAATCTACGCTAATCCCTTCATAATGGGCCGGCCGGTGAACCTGCAGGGCAGGGACACAGGCAGCGGAAACCCGATCCTCAATCCGGAGAAAGGGAGAGCTATCCTGGCCGCTCAAGGAGCGATGCTGTCGGGATTCGACTTTTCCAGTGCTCGTGCCGGCGATGAAAGGAGCGCAGGCTGCAGGCTGGAGGTCGTCCTTCCCGCTACCATATACCTGAACGATTTTCCGGGCAAAAACAGCGTCTGCCCGGAGGATGTTGCCACCTGGAACTCGAGCCGGATGATCAGCTACCAGTATAACAGCCGGGTACAGCGCAGTTTTTTGGGCAACTATTGGGCTGACTATGCCAGCGAGGATAAGAACGGCGATGGAATCGGCGACGAGCCGGTGGTTTTAAATCAGGACAATATCGACAACTACCCCTTGATGCAGCCGGCGGAAAGTTATCTCATCTCCGATGAGGCCGATGGGAAAAGTGAGATGGAGCTTTTGGATGCTCGAGTGGGTGAGGAGTTCGTCATATCCCTCTCCGCCAATCCGACCACGGGATATGGCTGGAATGTGGATTACGACCATTCCCTCTTAAACCTCAAGAGCTCTGACTTTAGGGCCTCCTCCTCAAAGGCACTTGGTGCTAGCGGCACATCGATCTTTGTCTTCGAGCCCCTAATGCCCGGCAAGACCACCATTTACTTCGTCTATAAACGCTCCTGGGAGAACATTGTGGCAGACGCTCGAGCATTTCAGGTGGAAATATCGGCTTGAAGGCCATGAACTATTTATACGGTGATGCCCATCAAGCCCTGATCATTACAATCCTTAAGGAGATCTCAATTTGGCAAAATCCGATATCAAATCTGAGGACAAATCAGATCAAAAAACAGAGGCGAAGACGCCTGCCTCCAAAAAGCCGGAGGTTAATATCGGCATGGTTGGACATGTCGATCACGGCAAAACCACTCTTGTCCGAGCGCTATCCGGAAGCTGGACCGATCAGCATAGCGAGGAGGTCAAGAGAGGCATCTCCATCCGTCTGGGCTACGCAGATGCCACCTTCAGAAAGTGCCCCAGCTGCCCAGATCCGGATGCTTTTACCGTAGAAGAAAAGTGCCCCCACTGCGGTGCTGATACAGAGATATTGCGTACCGTCTCCTTTGTAGATTCTCCGGGGCATGAGACCCTCATGGCCACCATGCTATGCGGAGCGGCGATCATGGATGGCGCAGTACTGGTCATCTCCGCCAATGAACCCTGCCCTCAGCCGCAGACAAAAGAGCATCTCATGGCCCTGGACATCACAGGCATCGACAGAATTGTGATAGTACAGAACAAGATCGATCTGGTATCCAGGGAAGAGGTGATGGAGCACTACCAGCAGATCAAGGATTTCATAAAGGGCACCGTAGCCGAGAAGGCGCCAATTGTGCCCATCTCCGCTCAGCAGAACCTGAATGTCGATCTGGTCATCAAGGCCATTGAGGAGTACATACCTACCCCCCATAGAGACATCGAGAAGCCTGCTCTGCTCAAGATAGCCCGATCTTTCGATGTCAACCGTCCCGGAGCCTCCCCTGATGCTCTCAAAGGCGGGGTCATTGGCGGCTCCCTAAACCAGGGTGTGCTTCATGCAGGCGATAAGATCGAGATCTGCCCGGGCAGGCTGGTGGATTATGAGGGGCGGAAACAGTGGGTCCCCATTCAGACCAAGGTGGTGACCCTCCTGGCAGGAAGCCAGAGCCAGGAAGAGATCACACCCGGCGGCCTGATCGGCGTGGGCACCCTGCTGGACCCCATAATGACCAAGAGCGATGCTCTGGTGGGCCAGGTGGCAGGTGAACCGGGCAAGCTCCCTCCCGTCAGGAACGCATTCACCATGAACATGCAGCTCCTGGAGAGGGTGGTAGGAGTGACCGATGAGTCCAGCGTCGAGCCCATACATTCCAGCGAGCCCCTGATGCTTAACGTGGGAACTGCCACCACTGTAGGGGTGGTGACCAGCGCCCGGGAGGGGGGCGTGGTCCAGGTTCAGCTAAAGAGGCCGGTCTGTGCCGAGAAAGGCGATCGTGTGGCTGTCAGCAGGCGCATTGGCGCCAGGTGGCGGCTCATTGGCGTCGGCTCCATAATCGACTGAAGATAGAATATGCAGCAAATCGATGCCGATAGCGTAAAGGTGATAATCGACACCAACGCCTTGATGACAGCAGAGCAGTTCGGAGTGGACATCTTCGGCGAGCTATTGCGCCTGGGATACGTTGAGTGGCTTGTGCCGGCCCAGGTGAAGGGAGAACTGCGTTCCTTAGCGGATGGGGCAGATAAAGGGCGGGACAAGACCGCGGCCAGGGTAGCCTTGGGCCTGGCTGAACGATGCACAATCGTTGGCATTGACAACTGCCCTGCTGACCGGGCCATTGAGGAACTGGCAGAGAAAGAGGGGGCAGCAGTCTTTACCAACGACAAAGCCCTGAAGAAAAGATTATTTAGTAAAGGCATCACCGTAATATACCTGCGCCAGGGTCGGTACCTAGAGGCGATGAAGAAGGAGTATTGATGTACAAGAAGATGAAGCTTAAGGGTGTGGCCAGGATAGAGCCGGATCATCTGGGAGATCCCCTCGAAGCGGCAGTGGAAAGGGCACTGCGGGATAAATATGAGGGGGTTGTGGACAAGTCTCTGGGGACCATCGTGGCCGTGCTCGGAGCGGATGATATAGGTGAAGGCCATATCCTGGCGGGAGACGGATCCATTTACTACGAGGTCAACTTCGATACCCTCGTCTTCAAGCCTGAGATGCAGGAGATCATTGAGGGCGAGGTGGTGGAGATTGTGAAGTTTGGCGCATTTCTCTCCCTGGGGCCGTTCGACGGCCTTCTGCACGTCAGCCAGATAACCAATGAGTATATATCTTATGATGAGAAGAACGCGCGCCTGGTCAGCAAAGAGTCCAATAAATCCTTAGGAGAAGGAGATCGGGTTCGAGCCAGAGTAATAGCGGTTAGCCTGAATGAGAAGGAGCCCAGAGAGAGCAAGATCGGACTGACCATGAGGCAGACGGGCCTGGGGAAGCTGGAATGGCTTGATGCTGCAGACGAGACAGAGAAGGAGAATGCGAGCGTCCAGGCAGAGGCAAAATGACTGAACAGGCATGCAGAGAATGTCGCAGAATAGTAGAGGGGCAGGTCTGTCCCATATGCAATTCAGCCTCGCTAAGCAAGGACTGGAGCGGATATGTGGTTATCATCGATCCCAAGGAATCCATCATCGCGGAGAAGCTGGAGATCAAGCTTCCCGGCAAGTACGCTTTGAAGGTGCGATAGATTGCGTACACTTCTTCTGCCGGAAGATTTGCGGCTATTGCTCAAGAGTCCTCTGGGCAAGTTGTGCAAGGGCAACGGGACCGAATGCGTAGAGGCTATGAGAGATGAATTGCAGGGGGCTAAAAAGGTGGCCGCGATCGGTGACATGACCGCATTTTATCTTTTGAAGTCATCAATAGTCCCGGACCTGGCAGTTGTGGACAACAAGACCAAGAGGGCTCAGCTTCCAGATCACATTCTTCAAAGCCTCGAGCACAATAGCTATAAGAGGGTTGAGGTGAAGAATCCGCCCGCCACTCTGACCGAAGAACTAATAGACCAGATCAAGGATTCTCTTGCCGGAAAGGAGCGGGTGAAGATTGTGGTAGAGGGTGAGGAGGATCTAGCGACCCTTCCTGCAATTCTCTATGCCCCACCTGGCTCTGTGGTGATTTATGGGCAGCCCGATGAGGGAAGCGTCCTGGTCAAAGCAACTCCTGAAATGAAGATGTATATTGATGAATTAATGAAGAAAATGATTGTGGAGGAATGAAATTGGAGATAAAGGTTATTGATGAGAAGAACAATCCCTTGCTGAAGCGCAGGGAGATAGTCTTCAAGGTTATTCACGATGAGTCCACGCCATCCAGAAAGAGCGTGGTGGAGAGGCTGGCGGCGACCATGAACTCCAAGGTTGGCTTAGTCTATGTCGACAGCCTTAAGACCGAGTTCGGAAAGCGCGAGACCCAGGGATATGCCAAGATCTATGAGACGGCTGAGAGGGCAGAACAGGTGGAGCGAGCCCATATCATAGAGCGCAACACATTCACCAAGCCTGAGGAAGCCAAGCCGGAGGCAAGCTAAATGGCAGCAAAGAAGGGCAAGACCGGTGAGGTGAAGGGCGTATCCAAATATTACGAGCTTGGCGGAGACACCATCAAATCCAGGAAGTCGGTCTGCCCGAGATGCGGCAATGGCGTCTTCCTGGCGGACCACGGCGACAGACAGAGCTGCGGCAAATGCGGCTATACTGAGTTCAAGAAATAATTTCCGGAATCCAGGTCTCGATTCCGGACCTGATTTCACTCTTTTAAAGATAATTCGGCTCCTCGCTATTATATGTGGGTGAACTTAAATCGCAAAAACTCTATGTCACCGTGCCTTCTGTAGTGAACCGGTATGCTCTGACCCAACCACAGAGACACAGAGGAACAAAAGGCCATATTCTCTGCCGGAACTAAACCACATAATTCGGAAGGAGCCGATAATTCCTCGCTCGTTTACGGGCAATCGTGCCGGGCATCTATTTAAGCCTTGAAGACGAATAACATCCAAGGTGTTCACTTGGATCTATTCAATACTCTTATACCTCTGTTTATCGTATTGGTGATACTGTCTCAGGCGATCAAGATCGTCCGCGAATATGAGAGGGTGGTCATATTCCGTTTAGGCCGTTTCAGCGGAGTGAAGGGGCCGGGCATATTCTTCATCATCCCCATCATTGACCGGGTCATACTCCTCGACCTGAGGGTTTTCACCATCGACGTTGCCAAGCAGGTGGTCATAACCAGGGATAATGTGAGCGTGGAGGTGGATGCAGTCATCTACTACCGGGTGGTCGATCCGGCAAAGGCGGTCATTCAGGTGGAGAACTACCGGGTGGCTACATCCCTCCTCTCTCAGACCACATTGCGCGATGTCTTGGGCCAGATCGAATTGGATGACCTGCTCAGCAAGCGTGACGAACTGAACAAGAAGCTGCAAGAGATCTTGGACAAGCATACCGATCCCTGGGGGATTAAGGTTACCGCAGTCACCTTAAGGGATGTATCTCTGCCTGAATCGATGAGGAGAGCTATAGCCAAGCAGGCGGAGTCCGAGAGGGAGAAGAGGTCACGCATCATCCTGGCAGACGGCGAGTTCCAGGCGTCCAAGACCATGACCGATGCTGCCCGGCTCTATGAAGAGGTGCCCGCTGCCCTTAAGCTCAGGGAGCTGCAGACCCTGGTGGATATCGCCCGGGAGAAGACGCTAATCGTCGTCACTCCCAGCACTGACGCCGGAACGGGATCGGTAGCCGGCCTGACCGCCGCCCTGAACCGCGAGCTATCGGAAAGGGATGCAGACCGGGCGGATGAGGAGAGAAGAGCGGCCACGAAGGATTCCTCTCTGGATTCAATCAGATTAAGGAGATGAATGGCCAAGAAAGGCAGGCCGACCCGAAGAGTCTCGGGCCTGCCTCACCGATCAGGATCAAATGGATGAGTATTGTATGAATAGCAGGGTGCGGGTCATGCTATCCAGGATACTGGAAATTGTTTTGCTCTTAGCCCTCGTCCTCGGCCAGGCACAGGCAGCAGGCACCGTCCTGACGGTGGATATGAAGGGGACCATAACCCCTGCGAGCGACGATATCGTCTTAGCCGCCCTGGAGAGGGCAGAGGCAGAGGATGCCCGGGCTTTGATGCTTCTCCTGGACACGCCGGGTGGAGGTCTGGCCGAGACCACTGAGATCCTGAGGCTCATAGATGAGTCGGATATTCCGGTCATCGGCTATGTCCATCCGGAGGGAGCTGCAGCCTGGTCTGCAGGCACGATCATCCTGATCGGCTCCGATATAGCGGCGATGGCTCCCCATACCATCATCGGTTCGGCTCAGCCGGTACAGTTCTCGCCTACCGGAAGCACCGTGCCGGTAAATGATAGCAAGACCACCAATGCCATAGTGGCGATGATAGAGGAGAAGGCGCGAAAGCATGGCCGGAACACCACCGCTGCCAGGGAGTTTGTCCTCTCCAACCTGAACCTCAATGCCGATGAGGCAATGAAATACCGGGTGGTCGAGCACATCGCCCCCACCCCAGAGGAGCTCCTGGCCCAGATCAATGGCACCAGTATCAAAGACGCCACACTGATCACCAAGGATGCGAAGCTCGAGGCCTTCGAGCCACCGCTGAATCTGCAATTCCTAAAGATGCTCTCCGATCCCACTATTGCCGGGCTTTTAATGCTGATCGGCCTTTATTCCCTCATCTTCGGCTTCTCCAGCCCAGGAATGGGAGCGGAGGTCTTCGGCCTGATCGCTCTGGCCATGGGGCTTATCGGTCTCGGATTCAATGTGAACATCGGCGCCATATTTCTCATTCTCCTGGGATTGGGACTGATCCTGGCGGAGCTGCACAGTCATACCTTCGGCATCCTGGCGGTGGCGGGGCTTGTCTGTGTGATAGCGGGCAGCATATTGTTTGTGCCGACCAGCTTTCCGGAATGGTACGTCCCAGGAAGCTACCAGCGGTCAATGGCCCTGGCCCTGATCCTGCCCTCGCTCATATTGGGATTGTTCATGGCCTTTGCCATCTATAAGGTGGCCCAAGCACGTTTTGCTCCTATGGTGATCGATGTCTTCGAGGGAGAGGAGGCAGTGGCCATAGACCGGCTGGATCCCAAGGGCTATGTTCTCTTTCAGGGAGAATACTGGCTGGCAGAGGCGGAAGGGACGGTGGAGAAGGGAGAGAAGGTGATTATAATGGCCAGGGGAGGGGGCCAGCTGAAGGTTAGAGCCGGGCCGAAGTAAGCTGCCCAGTCCAATATTCCCCCAAATGCTTTAGATACCTGGCCAGCGTAACTCGTCTCAGAATGCCCGCAGATCCTGTTGCCAAATGGGAGGAGTTCCTCCGGTCCCGATATTGGGATGATATCTTAAAGCTAGCTGACTCCTATCCGGACGAGCGCAGCCTCAAAATCCAGTTCTCAGACCTGGAAAAGTTCGATCCGGATTTCGCAGAGGAGCTTATGGAGAATCCGGATGAGACCATAGAGGCTGCCCGGACCGCCATCCTGGAGCTGGATCTGCCCATGGACGTCTATTTGGATCGAGCCCATGTGCGAATAGTCGAGCTTCCAAGGAATTTCAAGACCCGCGAGCTTCGCTCTGACCATATAGGCAAGCTCCTGGCCATAGACGGGCTGGTGAGGACGGCCACCGAGGTCAGGCCGAAGATAGTATCCGCCGCATTCCAGTGCCAAAGATGCGGCTTTACCTTCTTTAAAGAGCAGACAGGAAACAAATTCGAGGACCAGAACCTGAAGTGCATGAACCAGGCCTGTGATCGGGGCGGCCCCTTCAAGCTCTTGCTCGCTCAGTCCAAGTTCGTCGATGCCCAGAAGATCAGAGTGCAGGAGTCGCCCGAGGACCTGCGCGGCGGCCAGCAGCCCCAAACCCTGGATGTCGAATTGGAGGACGACCTCGCAGGCCGGATCTTTCCTGGCGATAGGGTGATTGTGAATGGTGTTTTGAAGTCCTATCAGAGGACCAATCCCCAGCAGGGAAAGAGCACCTACTTCGATCTATTCCATAAGGGGGTATCGGTGGAGATGAAGGACCAGGAGTTCGAGGAGATAGATATCTCTGCTGAGGACGAGGAGGCGATCATGGAGATGTCTCGCGATCCCGAGATCTATGAGAAGATCAAGGACTCCATTGCCCCCTCCATATACGGCTATGATGATGTCAAAGAGGCTCTGGGCCTGCAGCTGGTATCGGGGTTCGAGAAGCATCTCCCGGACGGAGCGCGCATCAGAGGAGACATTCACATCCTGCTGGTGGGCGATCCGGGCATCGCAAAATCGCAGCTCTTGAGGTATATGGTAAAGCTCTCCCCCCGGGGGATTTACACCTCGGGAAAGAGCTCTACCTCTGCCGGCCTTACTGCCACTGCGGTCAAGGACGAGCTGGGTGACGGTCGCTGGACCATAGAGGCCGGGGCCCTGGTCCTGGCAGATAAGGGGATCGCCGCTATCGATGAGATGGACAAGATGAACAACGAGGACAAGAGCGCCCTGCATGAGGCCATGGAGCAGCAGACGATAAGCGTCGCCAAAGCCGGGGTGATGGCCACCCTGAAGTCCCGCTGCTCGCTTTTAGCCGCGGCCAATCCAAAGCTGGGGAGGTTCGATAAATACGAGCCCATTGCCCCTCAGATCAACCTCACCCCAGCTCTCATGTCCCGTTTCGATCTGATCTTTGTTCTCACCGATGACCCGGACACCAAGAGGGATTCTGCTATCGCCGAGCATATCCTGAAGAGCAATTACGCCGGAGAGCTCTCTACCCAAAAGCCCTGGAACCCGGAGATATCCCAGGAGGACATCGATAATGCCCTCACTGTGATCGAGCCGGCGATCGATCCCGAGATGCTGAGAAAATATGTGGCCTACGCTCGCAAGAACGTTTTTCCCACCCTTACCGAGGAGGCAAAGGAGTTTTTCCTGAACTATTATGTCGGCCTCAGGACCCAGGGGCAGGACTCGAACAAGCCCGTTCCGGTCACCGCCCGGCAGCTGGAGGCGCTCATAAGATTGGGCGAGGCAAGCGCCAGGCTGCGGCTGAGCCGTGAGGTGACTGGAGTTGATGCCCAGCGTGTGGTCAAAATCCTTGAGGCCTGTCTTCGTAAGGTGGGGGTAGATCCGGAGACGGGCTTTTTGGATGCGGATATCATCGCCTCGGGCACCACCAAGAGCACCCGGGATAGAACAAAATCGGTGATGGACATCATAAAAGAGGTCAGCCGGGAGAACCAGGGCCCTGCGCCAAGAGAGGACGTTCTGAATAGAGCAGAGGAGCTGGGCATAGAAAGGTCTAAAGCGGAGGAGATCATCGACCGGATGAGAAGAGATGGAGACGTCTTCGAGCCCAGGCCAGGGATGCTGAAGCTGCCCTGAGGTTGAAGAGATGGAAATGGAAGATAGCAATATACAGTTCCGCAGGAAAGCGGTGGATGAGAGAGATGAGGAAGAGACTGCCCAGATATGCCTCAAGACCTACAGGCATGGAGCAGAGACTCTGATTGCCGTCTGTGATTGCGATATACTTGGATGTGAGTTTAGAGAGGGTAATTTGCATATCGAGGTTTGTTCCGATTTTTATGGAGATGAAAAGGCCAGCTTGTCCGAGGTTGAGGACGCCCTCCGGGGGGCGACCATGGCCAATCTCGTTGGATGCAAAGTGGTAAAGCATGCCATTCTTTTGGGCTGGGTGGATGAAGATAACGTCCTCTCCATCGATGGAGTCCTCTATGCCCAAATGGTGAGAATGTGATGCAGACCCTATGTCCCAAATGCGGCCAGCCTGCAGAAGACGGGCTCTGTCCGCAGTGTCGCATGAATTCTATAAGGCTTATCCAGTTCCCGGATGTGGTGGAGGTTGTGATCTGCTCTGTATGTGGCTCCCAGCAGATAAAGGGAAAGTGGCAGTTCCCAGACAGCCGCTCCATAGAGGATCTGGCCGCTGGAGCAGCTGCTGATTCTGTTTGGCTTCACCATGAGTTCATTCATCCGAATATCGAGGTTGACCTCCGAAAGGTGGGAGCCACTCGTTATATTGCCGGGATGAGGATCCGGGGAAGCTTCATGGAGCAGATGGTGGAGGAGACCGGCGAGGTCCCCGTGAGGATCAAGCTGGTGGCCTGCGAGCGCTGCAGCCGCATGGCAAGGAAGTACTTCCAGTCCACAGTGCAGCTGCGAGGAAATGGCAGCAGACCCATTTCCTCCCGGGAGATGGAGGAGTGCCGGAGGATGGCTCAGGATATGGCCGATGCAGGCTATCGGGGAGGCGATCAGCTATCCTTCATCCAGGATATGAAAGAGGTCAAGGGCGGACTGGACATAATTTTGGGATCGACCCAACTGGGCAGGCGCATGGCCAGGGCAGTGCAGGAGCGGTTCGGCGGCAAGCTGCTGGAAACATGCAAGCTGGTGGGGAAGAAGGAGAATCGCGATGTTTACCGCTCCACATTGCTGGTCAGGTTTCCCCGACTTAGAAGAGGAGATATCGTATCCCACCGCGGCTCGCTCTGCATGGTCACGGGATTTGATGGCAAGAACACTCTGTCGACCTCCCTGAACGAAGGTCACCGGTCCTGCATGTCCGAGGAGGTCTCTGGCGAGGTACGTGTGCTGGGGAACAGGGCAGATGCCATGAAGGCAGTAGTCATCTCCAAAGATGATGATGTCCTGGAGATCATGGACCCGGAGACATTCCGCTCTGCCCTCGCGTCTCGTCCCCGAGGCCTGGAGGTGGAGCCTGGAGAAGAGGTGGAGGTAGTACGAACAGCGGACGGATTTATAGTATTGTAGGAGCTTTTATATATCTTGAGTCGATCTGCCCCTCTCCTCTTCACTTCCTCTCTACCACAAAGTTCTTAAACTAGATTCGTGCAATTTTACTTGGTAGAAGTACACATTTGAGCTTCAAATCTCATAATAATTAAGCCTCCAGTAAACTTGAGGCGATGAAATGCCAGCAAAGCGAGGAAGAAAATGCTCATGTGTGGGCATTTCTATCAGATGTTCCATGATGATGACAATTGGACGCTGAAGTAGTTGGATAAATTCACATTCACCATCATTCAATGCTCATTGCCTGCCTGAGATTAGGCATGGCCGGAACGGCGACATTTGGTCGCGAAAAATGGCCCCCTTTGGTTATTGGTAGCTTTGGCTGTAAGATGTTGGTGTGACTTTTATTTAACTATTAAAAATTAAAAGGGGTCATATAATCATGCAGAATGTTGATACCACTAAATATGTCATTTATGCGGATATAACTGCAGAGGGGATAGTGGAGCGGCCAGATGTGGTCGGCGCCATCTTTGGTCAGACGGAAGGTCTCCTCGGAAGCGACCTTGACCTGCGAGACCTTCAAAAGACAGGAAGGTTGGGCAGAATCGATGTGCAAATCACATCCAGCGGGGGAAAGTCGAGCGGCACCATTTCAATTCCCTCAAGCTTCGATAAGGTCGAGACTGCCATACTTGCTGCCGCTCTGGAGACCATTGACCGGGTTGGGCCTTGCATTGCCAGAATCGCCATCAATCGCATCGAGGACGTTCGCGCCTCCAAGAGGAGATACGTAATAGAGAGGGCCAAGCGGATCCTGGTGGAGATGTTCGATGAGAACATCCTGGAGACGGAGGAGATCACAGAGGAGATAAAGCAGTCCGTCCGGGTAGAGGAGATAATCCATTTGGGCAAGGACAACCTCCCCGCCGGACCCAATGTCCTCGACTCGGACGCAATTTTAGTGGTTGAGGGGAGGGCGGATGTGCTCAATCTGCTCAAGTACGGCATCAAGAACGCCGTAGCTGTGGGCGGAACCAATGTTCCTCCCACCATTGCCGACCTCTGCGCTAAGAAGGTGGTGACCGCCTTTACCGATGGCGACCGGGGCGGCGAGCTGATAGTAAAAGAGCTTCTCCAGGTAGCAGATATCGATTATGTGGCCAGGGCACCGGACGGGAAGAGCGTCGAGGATATGACCCAGAAGGAGATCGTCCGCGCTCTGCGCCAGAAGATCCCGGTGGAGCAGGTGCTCGATCAGTACAAGATAAAGAACCAGCCCCGGAAGAGAAGGGAGATCACCACCAAGAGGAAGAGCCTAATCCGGGAGAGGCCGCTATGCGTGAGAAATGCCGCGGAGAGGGCAGAGGCCATACCCCCCCGCAGAATCGTCCCCAGGGAGGTAGTGCCCAAATCGGCTCCCGTGGTGGAGGAGATAGTGGTCGCCGCCCCGCAGGAGCCTGCTCCCAAGCCCGAGCCGGAACGGGAATGGTTCCGGCAGCATATGGATGAGCTGGACGGGACACTTTGCGCGAGACTCATGGACAAGAATCATAACGTCCTCCGGGAGGTGGCAGTGAGGGACCTGGCCAGAGAGCTGAAGGACTCCAATGGAGATGTCAGCGGTGTGATATTCGATGGCGTAGTAACCCAACGCGTCCTGGATATCGCTGTCGATAAGGGCCTGGAGTATCTGATCGGCGCCAAGATGGGCAATATAGTGAAAAGCCCCTCATGCGTAAGAGTGGTCACTAAAGAGGCATAGCATTTCGCCTCTTTTTATTTTTCAAGAACTTTTTTTATCAGTAACGAGGCGGTTTTCATGGAATTCAAGCAGTGCATTGTTATCAGAGAGGATCTAAAGCTATCGGCGGGAAAGCTGGCGGTGCAGGTGGCTCATGCAGCAGTGATGGCAGTGGAGAGGGCGGAGAAGATGGACCGGTCAGTTGTCTCCGAATGGAAAGCAGAGGGCCAGAAGAAGGTGGTCTTGCGGGTTTCGGGCGTCTCTGACCTCTTCCGCCTGCGTGAGGATGCAGAGAGGGCGGGAATACCCTCGGCCATTGTAGCTGATGCTGGCCTGACTGAGATCCCTCCCGGCACCATAACCGCCCTGGGCCTGGGTCCGGCCCACGGAAAATTGATGGATAAGGTTACTGGCAAGCTCAGGCTGGTCTGAGGGACGATGAAACTGGCAAGCGAGCAAGACAGATTTCTGGGCATGGACTACTACATTACCGACAGTCCTAGCTGTGGAGGTATAATCAGAAGAAATCCCGAGGACTTTTTGGTGGTGGAGGTCTTCGAGGACCTCGGCTATGAAGGGGGAAGGTACCTGGTCATAGAAGTAGAGAAGACTGACTGGGATACCCATCACCTCATCCGGGAGATGTCCAGGCATTTGCGTATCAGCCAGAAGAGGTTCGGCTGGGCAGGGACAAAGGACAAGAGGGCAATAACCAGGCAGAGGATCAGCATCATGAATCTGGATGAATCGGAGCTCGATAGGATCCGCCTCCCCGACATCAAGATAAATGTGCTGGGCAGGACGAACAGGGCAGTAGGTCTGGGCGACCTTTTGGGCAACCGCTTCTCCATCACCATTCGAGAGCTCTCCTGCCCCGATCCGGCCCGTAGCCTCGCCTCCGTCAGCGAGGAGATCAAGAGGCACAAGGGGGTTGCCAACTACTTCGGTGTGCAGAGGTTTGGGGACATAAGGCCGATAACCCATCTGGTGGGTGAAGCCCTGGCCAGGGGAAAGGCCGAAGAGGCTGCCCGCATATTCCTCGCCCTGCCCTATGCTGGAGAGCAGGAGAGGACGAGAGAGGCGAGAGAAAGGCTGTGGGAAAGCGGGGATATCCAGGCCGCCCGCAATGATTTTCCAGGCTACTTGCACCATGAACTGGCCATGCTCAACTATCTGGCCGAGCATTCTGGTGACTATGCCCATTCCTTTGATGTTCTTTCCGTCAATTTGAAGCGCCTCTTTGTGCATGCCTATCAGTCATACCTCTTCAACCGCATACTCAGCCTCCGACTGGCAAAGTCGATGCCTCTGGACGAGGCTCTTGTTGGGGATGTGGTCTGCTTCTCCAAAGGGGGCCTGCCAGATATGGACAAAACCCAGGAGGTGACTGAGGATAACCTGGAGGCGGTAGCCAGGCTGGTGAACAGAGGTCGGGCATTTGTCACCCTGCCCCTGATCGGATTTGAGAGCTGTCTGGCAGAGGGCAGACAGGGAGAGATCGAAAGGCAGGTCCTGCAGGAGGAGGACATTTTGCAGGAGGGCTTCAAGGTTGTGCAGAATCCAGACCTGGGCTCGCGGGGCACCAGAAGAACTGCTCTCTGCCCGGTCGATCCGAAGATCAGGGTGGAGGGGGATTCAGCTCAGCTGGAATTCGTCCTGCCCAAAGGCAGCTATGCCACTGTGGTGCTGAGAGAATACATGAAGGGACAGGCCGGCAGCAAAGGCGAGGATGAGGCAGAGGATTTATGATAAGAGATGACCAATCAATTGCCCTGAGGTTGGAGGCGTGCAACTAGAATTAGAAGATCCTTATGTGGTGGTCTACAAGCAGATCCATGCCGTGGTGGATGATGATGCTAAAAGGGTGGAGCTTTTGGAGAGGTCCTCCTGCTATGGTGGATCGGCCTGGGCCAGATATCATTACTCCCGCGGTCCCCTGGTCATAAGCTCATGCAACCAGGGCGAGTGGTTCCGCTATATGCTCAATCCCGGAAACGTTGACCTGGACCTTGTCTCATCCAAGCGATCCGCAGGTATCGAATCGGTTAAGGTGTCCGGCTCAGAGGTGGAGGTCACTTACGCCGGTTTGGGTGGCGGCGGTGTGGGGGCCACCCTCTCCCGTGCCCGGGCTGAGGATGTGCTGAGATACGATGCTACTGAATGCGGCGGGGGTCGGGTCGCTCGGGGGACTATAGTCCTGCCCAGAAGGGAGAGGATGATCATCGGCGTCGACGACACCGACTCCAAGACCGTGGGAGCCACCTGGTCTTTGATTCATAACATAGCCCAGAAGGTCGACCGGCCTGAGGCCCGCTATATCTCCCACTCCCTGGTGCAGCTATTTCCCGTGCCCACCAAGACCCAGAACTGCGTCTCCACGGTGGTGGAGTTCGCCTGCTTGCCGGGAAGAGGAGAGGGCATGCTGGGTGATTTCAGGGCATTGTTGCAGAAATATACCGTATCCGAGCAGACGGGGATGGCCGTGTTCAGGGATTTCGATCCCTCAGAGCTCCTGCCCTTCGGTATGAGATGCAAAAAGGAGAGGGTGAACTATGAGGATGCGATTGAGGTGGCGCGCGAGGCCGGGGTGCAGATCATCATGAAAGGTCAGGGCCTGATCGGTGCTATTGCGGCTCTGCCCTTCAATGCCCGGCCGGATGAGTCCATAATCCCCGGAACGGCATGAAGGGGCTGGACGATCTGAACGGCTCAGACGGCCTCAAGGCCGTCATGCAAGCAGCAGATGATGCAGGAGCTGCATCTCGAACCTATGTGCCCGGCTACCCCATAACCGACCTGGCCGCCGGCCTGAATGCGGAGATCTCCATTAATGAGAAGGTGGCTCTTGAGATCGCCCTGGGGGCTTCAGCCACTGGATTGCGGTCTATGGTGGTGGTCAAGCAGGTGGGGATGAACGCCCTGGCCGACCCCCTGGTGATATCCGCCACCCATAACATCGGCTCAGGACTGGTGTTGATCGCTGGGGACGACCTCGGTCCCCGAGGCTCCCAGGTGGAGATGGACAGCCGGTTTTACGGGCCGCTGGCAAAGCTCCCCCTGCTCGATCCGCGAGATCCCGAGAATCTGTACGCCTCGATCCTGGAGGCCTATTCCCTGTCAGAAGGGCTCAGAGTGCCGGTCATCGTCCGCGTCACCGCCCCTCTCCTGGCAGAAGAGTGTCCCCAGATCTCCTCCCGGCCCACTTTCGGGACGGGGCAGCGATTTAGAAGGTTGGACATGGAGCTTACCATGCGGGGCTTGAATCAGAGGCATCATGAAAAAACCATGGCCCGAGCGGCGGGAGCTGCTTTTTCCTCTTCTCTGAACCGGATGAAAAAATGCGCGGGCGGTGTGGGGATCATCGCAAGCGGACGGCCTGCTGTTCTGGCGGAAGGGCTGGAGGTTTCCGGTCTTTATTTGACCTATGTCAACCCACTGCCCTGGGGGCTCATTCGCCAGTTTCTGGATGATCACCAGACCATCCTGGTGGCTGAGGAGCCCGAGCCATTCATCGAATCCATGCTAGGCGGATTGGAAAAGGTGAAAGGAAAGCTAACCCGCCACCTGCCCTCGGGAGAGCTGAAACGAGAAGATCTCATTCAGGCAGTGGAGGCTCTAAAGGATGATGCGGACATGCCAGGTGGACCGGTAAATGAGTACGAGACCGTGGCCGGGGGGAGAGGGGGAGTCTGCGAGGACTGCCCCTTCGCCTCCCTCTTTTATGCCCTGCGGGATCTGCATGTGCCTGTGGCAGGCGATGCCGGCTGCTCCATTCGCGCCAGCAGGCTTCCCTATCAGTCGGTGGATGTGGTATACGGCCTGGGCTCCTCGATTGGAGTGGCCTCTGGCTTCAAGGCCAAGGGGATCGCCCTGGTGGGTGATTACGCCCTGGCCCATTCCGGGCTGCAGGGCCTGATCAATGCCCTCTGGCAGAAGCGGGATCTCCTGGTGGTCGTCTTAAAGAACGATGTGGCGGCCATGACCGGAGGCCAGGAGGTGCCGGATCTCACTGCCCTTTTAGAGGGATTGCTGCCCACGCGAGGCTTCGATCTTCCTGCAACGGTCCAGGAGGCAGAGATGGTTTTAAGGGAGGAGCTGGCCAGAAATGGGCCCTCAACCATCGTAGCGCGGGGGATTTGCCCCAGATATGCCTCTGATTTGTCCAATCATCAGCCGATCAGCCCGGACATCCGCAGATCTCCGCGCTCGCGGGCGCCTTCACGCTGCCCAGATCATTGAATCCATAGGGCGAGATCTTGCTGCAGTAGCCTACCCACCAGTCAAATACCCGGATCCGGACAGGTTGGTTCATGAAGTTCCCCACAAACCAGAAGTAATGCGGCAATCCCTCCGGGTTGATGCCCTCTCCATTCCCGGTGGTATCCACGATATGATATCCCTCCTCTCCGGGAAGCTTCACCAGATTGTAAGCATGGCCGGGATGGTCTCCCAGCAAGGGCAGATCATATCCCAGGCTTGCGGCAACCATGGCCTCGCTCTTGTTGTAGCCCGCTTTGCGCAAAGCGGTGGCAAGAGCGGCGGCATAATCCACGCACACTCCAGTCTGCAGGATATTGACTGTGGCATGGGCGGGAAAGAGCCCCAGCACAGCACTGTTCTCGCTCATATTCGTGTCTGAGCGCCAGGCGGAAACTCCCCACTCCTCCTGCCGACAGGAGAGGTTAGCTACATTCTGGTTGAACCCCTCCCGGAAGGATACTGTCCCGGCGAGGCTCGGCCAGGAGGTGCGGGTGCATTCCGGATAGCCGGAGCAGCAGGCCTTGAAAAGTGCATAGCCCTGCATATAAACCGCGTCCGGCCCGAAGGCGCGAATGATGTAAAGCCCCCTGCATCTCTTATTGTCGCCATCGGCATGTGCGCGCGCCCAGGCGCAGGCCGGGCTGGAGGCGGTACCGTTACAGCAGCGCACAGCGTCCAGCACGATGTAGTCCAGGTCGGGATGGCAGACCTCGATCTCCTGGCAGGATTCAGTTCCATTGGGCCAGATATCCCGGCAGGGGGTGTCCACCGGATAGTATCTGGGCAGAGGAGACACATCGCTGCAGGCCGATGGTGGGGCCACTCCCAACTCTATGGAATCACGGATCGTCCGGCCGGTGCCATCGGTGACGGTGAGAGTGACGGAATGCCATCCAGCTGTCATGCCCCTGCGGGAAAAGGACTGATTGCTGTCCAGGATGCCGTCCCGGTCAGACCACCAGAGATACTGACATGGCTCATTCTCGCAGGCTTTAGCTTGAAAGAGTATGCTCTCCTCCTGAGGAAATGTCCGCACATCCTCCGGCGCGATGATCTCCTCTCGAAGGTCTTGGGAGGATCCTGGATCCAGGGATACAGCGGTGCCGGACGCAGAGAGATTCGAGCCGTTGCAGCCACAAGCATTTGAAATTCTCCCACCAGCATCATGAGGAACCTGCATGAGCAGAGCGATGGCCCCGAATGCGACCAGGGAAAAGAAGAGGGCATAGAGAAGCCGGCTGCCAAACCTTGCTCCCCGGCCCCGGCCAGTGGGAAGGAGAGCCAGATAGCCATTCAGCAGAACGATCAGTCCGGCAAGGACGAAGAGCACCCCGGGGATGGCCCAGGCCTTCCAGCCATAAGGGAGGGTGGTTATGGCCAGCTGGGCGACCAGAAAGCCGACCAGGCCGGAAAAGAGGAGCAAGGGTGCGCTGCTCATTCTTTGGGACGAATAATAGACCGCAGCAGCGATAGCAATCAAGAAGATGCCGCCTAGCCACTCCCGAAAGTATGCAAAGAGGATAAGGGATGGTAGACCGCCCAGAGCTATTGAGATCTGGAGCCATCTTGCCCCCTTCTTCTGATCCAGATAGATGGCCATTCCCACCATTCCTGCAATAGCGAGATG
>NZ_DAKC01000041.1:20097-22752 GCF_002496465.1 Methanosaeta sp. UBA356
AATGGCTTTTCAGCCTTTCAATGCTTCAGGACGCCGTTGACTCAGATCCCTTTCCATCTCTTTCTTCTTCTTCTTCGACTGCCGCGGGGGACGGGTGATGAAGTAGGTATAACCCTTGAGGGTGCGGTTCAGCTCTGCCTCGATCTGCTCCAACTCTCGCTTGCGGATGCTCTCTTTTCTGGTCACGCACTGATCCATGATCTCCCAGATGTAGTCCTTGGTCTCGTAGTTGAAGAAATCCAGCAATTTTTTGCAGGTGTCGCCCTCCACCTTCTGGCAGATATACCACTCGCCATCCTCTGCCATGACATGCACCTCATGAGCGCAGCCCAGAAGGTTATGAAAATCTCCCAGGGTATCCTGATATGCTCCCAGGAGGAAGATGCCCAGATAATAGTCCTGGTTCTCCAGCAGGGGATGCATTTCCAGGTACTCCAGGCCCTCGCTGTCCCCAGCATACCTCTTGATCTCCCCGTCTGAGTCGCAGGTGATATCCACGATCCTGCCCCGTTCGCTGGGCATCTCATCCAGGCGGTGCAGAGGAATGGTTGGGAATATCTGTTCCACCCCCCACATGTCTGGAACTGACTGGAAGAGAGAGAAGTTGCCGATATACTTCTGGCTGACCAGCTTTTTCAGCTCTAAAAACTCATCGGACTCGTCCCCTGCCTCCTTGGCCAGGAATGCCGCCTTTTTGCAGACCATCCAGAATAGGGTCTCGCCCTTAGCCCTCTCCTCAAGGCCGATGTTCCCCAGATTGAAGGAGTCGTAAAGCTCGTCTCTATACTGCAGAGCATCATGGTAGTGCTCCTTGTAGTTATCGATGTTGATCTCTTTGAAGGCGCTGCAGAGGTCATCGATCTGCATGGGTGCCTCATCATCCGGGGGCCGGAGAGGGGAGCTTTTGGCGTTCTTTCTGCCGATTATCTTGAAGATGAGCATGCTGTGGTAGGCGGCGATGGCCCTTCCACTCTCGGAGACTATGGTGGGACAGGGAACCTCCTCATCATCACAGATCTTCTGCACCGTATAGACGATGTCGTTCGCGTACTCCTGCAGAGAATAGTTGGCGCTGGAAGGGGTAGCGGTGTTCGAGCCGTTGTAGTCCACAGAGAGGCCGCCGCCCACATTCAGATACTCGATATCTGCCATCTTTCGCGCTTTGGCATAAACCCTCGCAGCCTCGTTCATTGCGTTCTTGACCGTCCGGATGTCGGTGATCTGCGAGCCGATATGGAAGTGGAGCATCTTCAGGCTGCTAGTAAGCCCTCTCTCCTCGAGGATTCTCATCAATTCCAGGGCCTCGCTGGTAGAGAGGCCGAACTTGGCAGACTCCCCACCCGACTCCACCCACCGGCCGGAGCCGCGGGCAAAGAGCTTCACCCTCATCCCGACTCTTGGCACCACGCCCATGGCATCGGCGTACTTCAGGATGTCGTAGATCTCCTCGAAAAGGTCTACCACTATGATTATATTGTTCAGATTGTGAATGCTCAGGGCGAGGCGGAGATAATCCTCATCCTTGTAGCCATTGCAGATCAGGGGAGCATATCTTGGCAGGCCCAAAGAGAGAGCGGCCAGTAGCTCTGCCTTGGTTCCCACCTCCATACCGATCTTATGCTTGGCTCCGTATTTGATGATATACTCGATGACCTCTTTTCTCTGGTTGACCTTCATGGGAAAGATGGGCTGATAAGTGCCGGAATAATTGAACTCCTCTATAGCTCCCATAAATGCGCCTGTGATCTCATCTATCCGGTCCTCCAGCATCTGGGGAAAGCGGAGGAGGACGGGGAACTCCAGATCCCTGGATTTCTCTATCTCCTCAATGAGATCCATGATATCCACGGATTGATACAAATTCTTATTGGGAAGAACGACGACATTTCCCTTCTCGTTAACAGAAAAATAGCCGTTCCCCCATTTTTCTATTCCGTAGAGCTCAATAGAATCCTCAGCTTTCCACATAGATCTCCGCCTTCTTCATCTGCTGTCTGCCCCCAGATCCCTGTATGCCTTCATCTGCTGCCATCCCCTGCCTGCCAGTCAAAATCACAATCATCTAGCATTTAGACTCTGCATTCTCGTGATGCGGAGCCCGTTCTCTTCGAACCTTGCTTAAGAGATCCTATAGGTATATAATACTTCACCTCAATTCGGCAGGAGCCCCCGTCCTTCAGGGTGGGGAGGAATGCCGAAAGTTCTATATGTATATGGATCGTTATTATCTATGCAATGATGCAAACCCTCAAAGTCAAACTGGATACCTCGGCTGAAAATAACCGTGCGCTCCTTGAGACTATGCATCAGTTCAACGCCGCCTGCAATTACGTGGGGGAAAAGGCTTTTGAACTCCATACAGCCAACAAAATCGAATTGCAGAAGATTGTTTATCGTGATATTCGGGAAATGTTTGGCATCTCTGCTCAGATGGCTGTTAGGGCCATATCCAAGTCCTGCGAAGCCTACAAGAGAGATAAGTCCATTAAGCCCAAATTTGATCCCAATGGAGCTGTTATCTATGATCAGAGAATCATGTCCTGGAAGGGACTCGATAGGGTATCCTTGCTGACGCTCGATGGCGGAATTAAGCTACCTGTCGGGATCTGTGATTACCATGCTCCAAGGCTTGCCAGAATCCGAGGTCAGGCCGAT
>NZ_DAKC01000119.1:0-19459 GCF_002496465.1 Methanosaeta sp. UBA356
AGATACTTTTTATGCGGTTGATTATGTTTATAGTTTTCTGCACAACGGCGGGGCACGATTCATCCCCTCCCCTGAAGGAGAGGGGTCTTCTCTGCCCTTACACCCCGACGTTATAAACCTCTTTGCCTGGACCATCATTTCTTTTAACCTGGAAAATAAGAATTAGTACGATGGATCTGGAGACAAAAGCCCTTCTTCTCTCCCGGGGAACGGTTCAGCTCTCCCAGCCTGGTCGCGAGGGCAAGATGTCCACCGCCGGTCCAGGTGCGGGGGAAAGCTCGATCTTCTTTCAGTCCGGCTCGCGTATGGTGCGCCTATCGGTAGTGGATAGCACTGCTATTCAGCTGGAGATGGATGGGGATGAGGCAACAATCTCGCTGGAGGGCAGGGTAATTGCCAGGGGCAGAGTAGTCGAGCCCCTCCTGCACTGTCCTGATCAGGCCTACATCACCATTTCCGAGCGCTGCATCTACGACTGCAAGTTCTGCGCCGTCCCCAGGCTGATGGGAAAGGTGAAGTCTCACGAGAGGGTGATGGAGATGGCGAAAGAGGCGATGGCCACGGGGAGGCTGGAGTCCATCTCTCTGACCAGCGGCACTGAGGTCTCCCCCCAGCATGAGGCGGAGAGGGTGGCGGCTCTAGTTCGTGATCTGTTGCCATTTGGTCTGCCCATCGGCGTCTCTGTCAACCCCTTTCCTGGAGTCAATCGGATTCTTTTGGATGCGGGCGCTGATGAGGTCAAGTACAATCTGGAGACGGTCGATCGCGATATATTCGCCCAAGTCTGCCCGGGATTGTCCTATCAAGAGATAATGGATGCTCTGGAGGAGGCCGTGGAGCTGTTCGGCCCTAACCACGTCTTCTCCAATGTGATCATTGGCTTGGGGGAGTCGGACCAGTCCCTCCGCCAGGGAATAGATGAGCTCATTGATATGGGTGTTCTTCCCATCCTGAGGGCAGCCTATCCTCATCCCCTGCGCCGGGGGGAGGTGGATATCGTCCGGCCTTCAGCAGAGCGATTGCTCAGGCTATCTCGATATCTGAGGATGAAGCTGGATGAAAAAGGTCTGGACGGCAGCCTGGCTCTCACCGGCTGCTACCGGTGCACTGGTTGCGATCTCGCTCCTGGAAGGGATCTATAGCGCTCAGAACTCAATATCCTCATCATCGATCAGACAGGCCGTATCATCATTGCGCCTTATAAATCAGCCAATGAATGCACAACTGTATATAAGCAAATGATGGCAGAATATTCTTCAGCATATTGAGAGAGATGGCATCAGATTCGCATGTTTTGGTTCGGCATCATCATAAATCATAATTGGTATCATTAACAGATTTCAGCCTTCGAAGCTATTTAGAATCTCTATCAAATCTTTCTTCCATAGGCCTTCAATTGTCATTGGAACCCGTTGCATCTTTTCTAGATACTCTGGGTGCTCTTGCCATCGCTCAAGATCCTTGGATCTGATGAAAACATAATCCCATTTCTGTGTCTGGTTAAATAGGCAAACTGCGAGGATATCAAAGTGGTCTACTCGATAACGTCTCGTCTCCAGGCCCTGCTTTGAATCCCTGGTCCTTTGGATTTCCACCATGTAGCTTGGAGGCCGTTTATAGATCTTATTTCTTAGGTTCTTGCACTCCATTAAATATTTCTTGCCATTATATAAAAATTCGAAGTCGGGTCTTCCATCTGTATCTCTCCACTCTACTTCCTCGATAATATGTTCTGCTTCCAGATGTTTTATATATCTGTAGGCATAAAACTCAGATAATTTCCCTTTCACATCGATCTGGGCTCTGAATCCTTTTAAGATAGCGTCCATTATGTCATTAGCCGGTGCTTTTAGGATCTCTTCTAATTTATGTGGCATCTCCAACCTAACCGAGCAACGTAATGGGGGAAAAACTAATATAATACCAGCCTATTTCACCTGTGTAATGAGTGTGTCATTTCAGCGGCTGGGAGGTGCCCAATGAATAAACGGGTTCAGGTAGTATTTACCCCTGAACAATGGGCCCTCATTGAGAACTTTCGAGGCGAACTGGGAAATGGGGATGCTGAGATTGTAAGGAATATCGTTCTCGCTTGGCTCGCTGAAAAGTCGATCATATCAACCAACGCAAAGAATAAGCTGAATAAAAACCAAAGGTAGTCCAATGACATCTTACAACTCTGTGCTCCCACTGGATATGGGTGTAGAGAACCCCTTTAGAAGTATAATACCCTACAAGCCCTATTACTTCACCGAGCACGGATCAGCCTATTTGGCCGATTCTCTAGAAGTCATGAAAAATATGCCTGAATCATCGGTTAACTTAATCGTCACTTCTCCGCCTTATGCCCTTGTTTACAAGAAAGAATACGGTAACGTAGATGCTAATGCTTATGTAAAATGGTTTATGGATTTTGCCGATCAATTCCTTAGAGTACTAACCGAGGATGGCAGCCTTGTGATCAACATAGGCGGATCATGGAATAGAGGCAAGCCCACTAGATCGACCTATCAATTTGAACTTATTATAGAATTAGCCAAAAAGTTTCATTTAGCACAGGAGTTTTATTGGTACAATCCTGCAAAATTACCTGCTCCTGCCGAGTGGGTTACTGTCAGAAGGATCAGAGTGAAGGACTCTGTTGAACTAGTGCTCTGGCTGTCTAAATCTCCTTTCCCTAAAGCTGATAATAGGAAGATTCTTCAGCCATATAGCAAGGATATGCAGCGATTGATTGAGAGAGGATATGTAGCTAAGAAGAGACCTTCAGGGCACAATATTACCTCAAAGTTCCAGAGGGATAATAAGGGAGCCATCCCGCCAAATCTACTTCAGGTTGGAAATAATGATGCCAATAGCCCCTATCTCCAAAAATGCAAAGAATCTAATATGAAGCCTCATCCAGCTCGATTCCCTAAAGAATTGCCACAGCTCTTCATCGATTTCTTAACAGACCAAGGAGATGTTGTTATGGATCCATTCTGCGGAAGCAATATGACAGGTATTGTGGCTGAGACCAGAAAGCGTAGATGGATCGGAATTGAATCTATCGAAGACTATCTTAAGGCATCTGAGTTTAGATTTCCGCACATCTATAGATAGGGCATCAGCTTTGCCTTCATGCCAGTCCAGGAAGTCAAAGGATTCAGGAGGAAGACGGCATATCCCATAATAATAATAATGGAATTGACCGGCAGAGATACGAAAGGCTGAGAAGGCAGGCAATGATAAGGTTTGGTCTGGCCGCAATTGTCATTCCCATCATTATCTATCTTCTGGCCGGCACCTTTCGTTACTGGCAGGGGTGGCTTTATTGGGCGGTTCTCGTCTTGCCGATGCTGGTTGCAGTATGCTATTTTCTGAAGCATGAGCCGGAGATGCTGGAGCGGAGGATGAATCTGCAGGAAAGAGAAAAAGAGCAAATTGCGATCGTTAATGCAATCTCTCTGATCATCATCGCTGGATTTGTAGCCATTGCCATTGACCTGCGCCTTCATGGACTGAATGCCATCCCTGTCCACCTGGTACTCTTTGCAGACGCTGCTGTATTTTTCGGCTATATTCTGGTCTTGTGGGTGTTCAAGGAGAACAGCTATGCATCTCGCATCATCCAGATCTCTGAGGGCCAAAGGGTCATCAGCACAGGCCCCTATGCCATTATCCGCCATCCCATGTACCTGGGAGTGCTGGCCATGTATCTGGCAACGCCGATAGCCTTAGGCTCCTGGTGGGCTCTTCCCATCTTCGCCCTAAGTGTTCCCTTCATCTGCTGGAGGATTATCGCTGAGGAGAGGCTGCTTTTGCGTGACCTGCCCGGATATCTGGAATACTGCCAGGAGAGACGATACCGCCTCCTGCCGCATGTCTGGTAGCATCTGTTAAAAATCAATATCAGGCTGAAAGGGCCAGATCCATCAGTACTGCAGGGCTTGGATAGGATGAATAGACGGAAAGAAAGATCGCCTGCAGCAATAATGTGCTCGATCCTTCTGAAGAGCGTCAATAGGATCTGGTTAGGGGAGAAGAGGTGAGTCCAGAGCCCAACAGATCCCATTGGTGCTCCCCCGCCCAGCGTCGACCGAGAGGGCAGCCCACCACCGAGGCTAGCTCGCCATTTCGAGTACGCCTCATTCGATTCAACAAAAAGTTAATATGGCCAGGGCAAACCATGCCAATAATAAGCGGGGCTGTAGTAGTTTACAGGATAGACGGTAATTCCGCTTCGATAATAATACGATGGCCAATACCAACTATCAAGGTACGGTCTGGCAACGGATCTATACCAGGGATCAGAGACCGAATAGTCGATATATCCGTAATTGAAGACTGACGGGCTCCATTTTAAGGCAGCAGGAGCATTGTAGCCAGTAACGACATATCCGCCAGATAACCAGTCACCCACTTCTACTCCACCAGCTACGCCTGATGCGGTAAATGCTAGAATTATACAGGCGAAAACAACTGCGAACATCATCCTCATTTCTTATCCCTCATTCACTCTTCTTTTAGCTGTATTCTCTTCTGCCCAAAATAAATGAGTAACCATTATATGAGATTCATATGATGGCATGAGGAGATGTCGAACGGCGACGAGGACCAGAGAGTTGGAGAAGGCGCCGGTGGCGGGAGGACAAAGAGGGGGGAAAAGCTCTCTATCCCAATCCAGTTGTCCATGCCCAGTTGAGCGGACCGCCGTGGCAGATGAAGGTATGGCCCGTCAAATTCACCGGCGTGCTGGAGCTGGACCTCAAGCTGCTCATTTCTTTGCCGGGAGGCGGTCTATAAGCAGGCAGAAAAGGCGGATTCATCCCGCCGCTGGAGAATGCATTGGGAAGGGAGAGGGGTTTGTTGTCGGATGCGCTACCGGGAGTCGAAACCTCTATTGGATATCTATACTGGGAAATGATCCTTCCGGCTATATCCTCTAAAGTGGCAGTATCGCCCATCTCGCTCCAAAAGAGCGCGCTATTGTATAGATCGGAGGAGGAATTGCTGCCCTCTTTGGAGTGAACTCGGGCTGTTGAGCCGGCCTTCAGGGTGAAGTTTGCAGGAAACGCATAGCTTTGATTTTCCCGGTTTTTGAGCGACCAGCCGTCCAGATTCATCAAACCAGATCCCATGTTGGCGATCTCAACCCACTGATCGGCATCCTGGTAGCTTACGCTTATGATCTTGACGATATCCGCCCCAACGCCCGCTGGAGCGGCTGCTGCCCCTCCCAGCGAGAGAGCAAAAAGTATCAATAAAATAGCCAATATGATCAAGCATCCACCCGCGCTTTTCATTAACATACCTCATACCTCCACGAACCTTCTCGCCTGCAAACAAGGACTTGCTCAAAAGAGGCTCATCAGCTCCTCGGCTATTATCCTGTAGCCCGCCTCATTGGGGTGGTCCAAGCCTGGCAAGATCAGAGAATCTAGAGGCATACCAGCTTGCACCCGCTTCATCCAGGCGCCGTAGACGTCCACAAAGCCCACATTCATCTCTTTTGCCACCCTCTCCACCGTCTGATAGTAGTCCAATACCCTCTGGTCATAGGGAGGGCTCTCCAGGGGCTGGGAGGATAAGAGCAAGATCTCCGAGTCCGGGCCTGCCCGGATGCGGCGCACCATCTCCACCAGGTTCATCTCGAACTCCTCCAGGCTCAGCCCTAAAACACAGTCGTTGATGCCGAAGTTTATGGTGACCAGATCCGGCTCATAAGATAGCACTGCCCAGTCCAGCCGGCTCAGGCCGTCCTGGCTGGTATCTCCGGAGATGCCAGAGTTGATCATCTCTATCTTTGAATCGGGGAACCTCTGACGGAGCGACTCCAGCAAAAAGGAGGGAAACCCTCGCCGCACTGCATAGCCAGCGGTGATGGAGTCACCAAAGCATACGATAGTGGCATCCGCCCCGGACTCAATGTCCCGGCGCGTCCTTTCCACATACTTCCTTAGCTCTTCATTCATCGGTATTCCTCAGGTCATTCGTCTTTCATGGCAATGCAATAGTCCCAGCTATTGCAGCCTTGCTCTCCCCGCAGCTTTTACCGCCTTTTTCATCTCCCCAACCAATGCCTCCAGCTCATCGATCCTGCCCCTGGCGATCAGGTCCACGCAGGCCGATCCCACTATGGCGGCATCGGCACCCGCCCGGATGACCTCAGCCGCCTGGTCAGGGGTGGAGATGCCGAATCCCACCGCCTTTGGCTTTTTTCCCGGCACCCGAGCGATGAGGTCTCTTGTATCCTGCAAGACCTCGCTTCTCGCCCCGGTGACGCCGGTCCTGGCCACCAGATAGAGAAAGCCGCCCGTCTCTTCAGCGATCAGATCGATCCGTGCAGGGGGCGTATTGGGCGCCACCAGGTAGATCAGGTCTACGCCGTGCTTGCCACAGGCCTCTTTCAGGGGCGCGGCCTCCTCCGGGGGCAGGTCGGGGACGATCATGCCGGTGATGCCTGAATCATGGCAATCCCGGGCAAACCTCTCCAGGCCCCGGGCATAGACCATATTGTAGTAACCCATGAATACCTTGGGGACGGGCACATCAGCCTCTTCTGCCACCTGGAAGTATACATCGGTGTTCATCCCCGCAGCGATAGCCCTTTGCGCTGCCGCCTGGATGGTCGGACCGTCCGCTATAGGGTCTGAATGGGGGAGCCCCAGCTCGATGATATCCGCTCCCGCCCTCACAAGCCGGCGCACCAGCTCGGGGGTGGCACCGGGCGACGGGTCTCCTGAGCAGAGATAGACGATCAGCAGGGGCCCTTTCTCGAAGGCCTCAGATAGTCTCATAGTCCATCACCGTAGCCAGGTCCTTATCCCCGCGGCCGGAGACATTGATGATCGAAAGATCGCCCAGTGACTCCGGCTCTGCTAATGCATAGCCGATGGCATGAGCCGACTCCAGTGCGGGGATGATCCCCTCCAGCCGGGATAGGGCGCGGAATCCCTCTAGAGCGGTCCTGTCGTCCGCCAGCCTGGGAAGGACGCGCCCCTTCTCCGCCAGGAATGCCAGCTCCGGACCCACTCCGGGATAGTCAAGGCCTGCTGCCACTGAGTAGGATTCCAGTATCTGGCCGTATGGGTCCTGGAGGATCTTGGTGAGGGCGCCATGCAGTATTCCGTCTGTGCCGTAGCCCAAAGATGCGCCATTGTCCGCCATCTTGTCGTTCATCCCCGGGCCTCGACCTCCAGCCTCCACTGCGATCAGCCTCACATCGTCCTTCAGGAATGGAGCGAAGATGCCCATGGCATTGCTCCCTCCACCCACGCAGGCCACAATGCTATCCGGCAGACGACCTTCCGCCTCCAGGATCTGCTCCCGGGCCTCCTGGCCGATCACGCTCTGAAAGTCCCTGACCATCGAGGGGAAGGGATGGGCGCCGGCGGCGGTTCCCAGCAGATAGTGGGTGTGCTCGAAGCTGGAGGCCCAGTCCCTCAAGGCCTCGTTTATGGCGTCCTTCAAGGTCCTGGAGCCGGAGCGGACCGGTATAACCTCTGCTCCCATCAGCTCCATCCGGTAGACGTTCATCTTCTGCCTCTCGATGTCCACCTCTCCCATGTAGACCTGGGTCTCAAAGCCCAGTTTTGCCCCCACGATGGCCGTGGCCACGCCATGCTGGCCGGCACCGGTCTCGGCGATCAGGCGGGTCTTGCCCATCTTCTTAGCCACCAGAGCCTGGCCAAGGGTATTGTTGAGTTTATGAGCTCCACCGTGCACCAGGTCCTCCCTCTTTAGATACACCCGGCAGCCCAGCTTCCGGCTGAGGTTGGGGGCGAGATAGAGCGATGTGGGCCGGCCGGCGAAGTCCTTTTGGAGAGCTTTCAGCTCATCTTGAAATTGGGGGCTCTTCTTAAGCCGGTCATAGGCAATAGAGAGGTCGGCCAAGGGAGCCACCAGGGTCTCGGGGACGAAGAGGCCGCCATACCTCCCGAACTTGACTGCGAAATTATCGATCATCATACTACTCAACGAATCACCAGCTAAATGGTTTAATGCACGAATTAATACTATGATGTATAAAAAAGTACATCCTAGATCTTATTTAAGCTTTGCCTCAGAGCAGATCGGAGGGCAGCTCGCCGGTCAAGCACTCGATCCTCCTCTGGGCACTATCCAGTCGAAGGTTGCACACCCGGACCAGCCTCATGCCTCGTTCATATAGCTCCAGGCTCTTCTCCAGGCTCATCTTCCCCTCCTCCAGCTCCGAGACTATTCTCTCCAGTTCCTCCAGTGCATCCTCCAGCCCCACTTCCTCTATGCTCATCCATCCATCTCCTTCTCGTCGATGCATTCCAAAATCCGGCATCTCAACGCACCCCGACCCAAGATCAACTCAACCTCCTCTCCGGGGAGGACATCATCCCAGGCCACGACCAGCCCCTTCTCCGAGCGGACCAGGGCATAGCCTCGCTGCAATGTGGCGCGCGGTCCCACCGCTGCCAGCTTGCCCATGGCCGCGTCCAGCCTGGTCCTTCGCGCCTTCAGCATCTCAGCCTGGGCCAGATCCAGCCCATCGCTCAGGTGGTCCAAACGCTGCCTGAGATCTCCGGTTATGGAGTACATCCTCGAAGGGGCGAGGCTGCGCTGGATATACTCCAGACGCTCCTCCTTTCTCTCCAGGCTTGTCCAAAGGGCGCGCATAATCCGGACCCGGCTCTGCTCCAGCCTGATCTTCAGATCCGCCACATCCGGCACTGCAATCTTCGCGGCAGCGGTTGGGGTTGCCGCCCGCATATCGGCCGCGAAGTCTGTGATGGTCACATCCGTCTCATGGCCCACAGCGGAGATCACCGGACTGTCGCATGCGAAGACTGCTCTTGCTACCACCTCCGAGTTGAAGCACCACAGGTCCTCGGCTGAGCCGCCTCCGCGACAGACGATGATCAGGTCCGTCCTGCCCTGCAGGGCGAGAAGAGCAGAGACGATGCTCTCCTCAGCCTTCTCTCCCTGGACCCTGGCCGGAGAGATTATGATCCTTGCTGGATAGGGGCCGATGGTGCGCACCACGTCCCTCAGCGCAGCACCCTGCAGAGAGGTGACAATCCCTATCCTCTCCGGATAGAGGGGAAGAGGGCGCTTCTGCTCCTGATCGAAGAGCCCCTCCTCCCCTAGCTTCTTTTTCAGGGCCTCGAACTGCAAGAACCGAAAGCCAAGACCGGCATCTCTCTTAATGGCCCTGGCCACCAGCTGCACTCTCCCCTGAGGACGGTAGACCGCCACATCCCCAAACAAGAGGACATTCATGCCATTTCTCAATTCCGTCTCCACCTGGCCAATGTTCCCTTTGAAGAGGACGCAGGAGATCTGGGAATCCCGGTCCTTCAGGGTGAAGTACATATGGCCGGAGCGGTGATGGACGAAGTTGGATACCTCTCCTTGCGCCCAGAGATCATGCAGGCGGGGATCGTTCTCCAGACGCTCTCGAATTCTCTCATTGAGGTTGGTGACAGTGAATATCTGGGTCAATGATCTCCTTTTATAGAGCGGATTATTTAAGAGCATTTCTCAATTTATTAAATTAATCTGGTCATAACGCAAAGAAAGTTTATATGCTAGAATATCCCTGCTGCACACGGGTGTTGTGATGCATATAATGGAAGGCTTTCTTCCCCATCCCTGGTGGGAGATCTGGCTCATTATCTCTTTGCCGGTGGTGGCCTGGGGCGTTTATAAGATGAACAAGATGGTCAAGGAAAACCGGGAGATATTGCCCCTGCTCGCTGTATCTGGGGCCTTCGTCTTCGTTCTCTCATCCCTTAAGATGCCCTCAGTCACTGGGAGCTGCTCACACCCCACGGGGACGGGCATGGGAGCGATCCTCTTTGGACCATGGATAACCGCAGTCCTTTCGGCAATCGTGCTGATCTATCAGGCCCTATTCCTCGCTCATGGCGGCTTGACTACTCTTGGGGCCAACATCTTCTCCATGGGCATCGCTGGTCCTCTGATCGGATATCTGGTCTTCGTTCTTGCCAAGAGGTCTGGGCTTAATATGTACCTCTCTGTCTTCCTGGCGGCCATGCTAGCCGACTGGACCACATATGTGGTGACCTCAATGCAGCTCGCCCTGGCTTTTCCCGCCGCCTCGGGTGGGGTTGTGGCCTCCTTCCAGGCTTTCATGGCCATATTCGCCATCACCCAGGTTCCATTAGCCGTAGTGGAGGGAGCGGTGACTGCGCTGATGTTCAAATATCTTGTCCGGCTCAGGGGCGACATCCTGGTGAAGCTCAATGTGGCCAGTGCCTCCGCCATCAAATTGCTCCGGGAGGCTGCTACATGAAGCTGGAGATAATCGTCCTGGTGGTTGTTGCCCTTTTTGCTGCCATTTTCGTCTACCAGAGTACCAGCGGAGAGCACGAGTGGGCAGGGGCGGACGATCAATCTGAGAAGGTCATCGATGAATTGACCGGAGGGGCTTACGAGCCCTGGTCAAGTCCCCTATGGGAGCCGCCGAGCGGCGAGATCGAGAGCCTTCTCTTCGCCCTCCAGGCGGCCATAGGGAGCTTGGTCATCGGCTATTTCCTGGGATACTACAGAGGTTTGATGAGAAAGAAAGGCGAGCAGAGAGACGGGGACTGGGAAGCAAGATCTGATGCATGATCTCCTGGATGACTGGGCCCAGTGCAATGCCCTGAGAGAGACCAGCGCCCATCTTAAGCTATTCCTTGGCCTGGGAGCGATCATAATCTGCGTCTCCTCGGTCACGCCATCCGCGCCCTTATTCGTCGCCGCGAGCATGAGCCTCATCATCCTGATCCTGGCTAAAATACCCATTCGCATCTACTCCCGGCTCCTCCTTCTCCCCCTCTCCTTCGCTCTGCTCAGCTCAACGGTGGTGGCCCTGATGCATGGCTCTGGAGAGATGCTCTATTCCATGCAGCTCTTCGGCCTGGAGATAGGGATCCGAGAGGATGGGGCAGCTTTGGCCCTGCTTCTTATCGCCCGGACCTTCGGCGGCATGTGCTCATTGTTCTTCATCGCCCTCACCACCCCCATGATCGAGATATTCGCCGTCCTCAAGTCGCTTCGGATTCCCGAATCGGTGATAGAGCTCTCTATGATGATCTACCGATACATATTTGTCTTTCTCGATCAGGCAGCGATGATACACAGCGCCCAGGTGATGCGACTGGGGAACCTGGGCACCAGGAGTGCCCTCAGCTCCTTCTCCATGCTCGCAAGCGTTCTATTTCTGAGATCCTGGGAGCAGGGAGAGAGGCTGATCGTGGCCATGGACGCCCGCTGCTACGACGGCCGGCTCGATCTCATGGAAGTGAGAAAAGGAGCGGGAGCATTAGAGATAGCAGCCACTGCGGCCTTTTTGGCCTTGGCCCTGGCGATCAGCCTTATGACTGGAGAAGAAGGGATTCTAAGGATGGGAGGGTGAGAATGGCCACGATCCTGGAGACCAGGGGGATAGAATACGCCTATGCCGACGGCACCCGGGCCCTTAGCAATGTCAGCCTCACAATAGAGGAGGGCAGAAAGATTGCTCTGGTGGGCCCCAATGGAGCGGGAAAGTCCACCCTGATGCTGATGTTCAATGGGATCTTAAGGCCGGATGCAGGTGAGGTTCTATTCCGGAATGAGAGGCTGGATTATGACTCCCGATCATTGCGAAAGGTAAGGCAAAGGGTGGGAATGGTCTTCCAGAACTCCGATGATCAGCTCTTTGCCCCAACCGTCTACCAGGATGTGGCCTTCGGGCCGGTGAACTTGAGGTTCCCTCCTGAGAAGGTGAAAAGGTATGTGGGCTATGCCCTGCAGTATGTCGGCCTATCTGGATACGAGCGCCGCCCTCCCCATCACCTGAGCGGCGGGGAGAAGAAGAGGGCGGCTATTGCGGGAATTCTGGCTATGGAGCCGGAGGTGATGATCCTGGACGAGCCCACCTCAAACCTCGATCCCGCCACATCAGAGGAGATCATGGAGATGCTCGATGAGCTTAACCTGGGGGGAAAGACATTGATCATCTCCACCCACGATGTGGACCTGGCCTATCGCTGGGCGGATGAGGTGGTGCTGATGAAGGACGGTGGAGTGCTCCGCCGGGGCTCGGCTGAGGAGGTGTTCGGCGATTTGGAGCTGATCCGTGATGCCAGGCTGAAGCCCCCAATGGTGGTGGATCTATATCAGGAGCTTGTGAACAGAGGGCTGGCAGAGGGCAAGAAGCCTCCAAAGAGCATTCTTGAGCTATGCGACTCTCTGGAGGGGGGCGAGAGGAGGTGTGCTGTCCAAGGGGCGAAGAGGGGCACGATCTACGTCTGCAATGCCGATGAGCTTCTTTTAGAGAATGCAAATGAGCTGGTAGTGAAAGTGGATGCAGATTATACCGGGGCTATGGGGACCAGGGCCAAGCTGATGGCAGAAGAGGCCAAAATCCGGGTGGACTTCACCTACGGGGTGATAGACAAATGCATCCTCAAGGCGCTTGCAGGCAAGAGCTGCCTGGTCTTGACCTCTCAGGGAATGATGGGCCAGGTTCAAAAGAGGATAGAGGCCTATTCTCAGCAGTCCGGAGAAGAGATAAATTCAGTCGATCTATCCTCAGGCAGCAACGGGCGCTCTTTGCCAATAGATCGCGATTTTGTCGGGACCAAAAGCCTTAAGTAAAATTAATTTGCATAAAGTAAAGTGTAATGGAATAGCGTACGAAGGAATAGTCTGCTATTCCGTGCGTCCATTCAGCACCAAGGCGGAGCATCCCTGCAAGGCAGACTCCGCCCTGGATCTCCCCAACGTGCCATGTTTCTAATTATATTATACTTATACTTTGCAGTAGCGGCGGTAATAGCTAGAGCGGGTAGGGGAGTGGGGGTTAGTAAAAAAGATGAGTATACCCGCTCAAGGCAAACGAGCCTTTTTATGGTATAAATACCTTCCTAGAAATAATTTAAGACTGTCTCTCTTTATGAGCTTTTTGTCTGGCGATCTTGGCGGCATATGCTCCCGCCACAAAGCCCGCATCCACATTTACCACCGTCAGGACGGAGCAGGACTGGAGCATCGAATAGAGGGCAGCCTTTCCCCCACCGCCAATCCCGTATCCAGTGGAGACGGGAAGGCCGATGACCGGAGCGTTCACCAGTCCCGCTACCACCGCGGGAAGGGTGCCCTCTCGACCAGCCGCCACGACAAATGCATCCGCATCCGCCATCCTCTCTAGACACGGAAAGAGGCGGTGGATGCCTGCCACCCCCACATCATACTCTCTGAGCACCTGGCAGCCCATCTCCTCCGCTACCACCCTCGCCTCCTCAGCCACGGGGATGTCTGCAGTTCCTGCCGCCAGGATGGCCACCCTGCCCGCTTGCGCCGGCCGATCAGCAGAGCGGATGACCACCGTCCTGGCGCGAGGATTGTGCTCAAAGACGCTCTTAGGGGGAAGCTTGGCCGATCTCAATACCACCAGCTGCTCGGAGGACACACGGGTGATGATCACGCTCCCCGTCTCCTCCAGATGGGCAAGGGATATGGCCAGAAGATCGGACTTGTCCTTTCCCTCGGCGAGGATCGCCTCCGGTATGCCAATGCGATTTGATCGGCAGATATCCAGCTTTGCCACCTCGCCCACGGTGCGATAATCCCTGACCCGAATCTGCTTTAGGGCCTCCTCCAGGGAAATCTCTCCTCGGCGGTAGCTCTCCAGGATCTCTCTGTTGCTCTCCATTTTCTCATCCGGTAATGGAGCCATGAGCATAAAGGGTTTATCCCTCTCCGAGAAGATCTTCCTCAGGAGTTGGGAAGATGCTAGTCAATCTCGATCTGCACATTCATTCCCGCTATTCGATGGCTGTATCCGGCGACATGGAGCTGGGGCAGATCGCAAAGGGGGCGGCGCATAAAGGGGTGAAGATAGTGGGCACTGGAGACTGCCTGCACCCTCTGTGGCTCGAATCCATCAAAAAGCTGCCGGAGGACGATGGGCTGAGGAGGCAGGGGGATACTCTCTTTCTCCTGAGCGTGGAGGTGGAGGATTCAAGGAGGGTCCATCATCTTATTCTCCTGCCTGACACCGGCAAAGCGGAGGAGCTGGCGGAGGGATTTTCACCCCATTCGGGCAACCTGCATCAGGACGGCAGGCCGCGGTTGCATATGAGCGGGGCCCAGATCGCCGACCTGGTGTTTGAAGCGGAGGGCCTCATTGGGCCCGCCCATGCCTTCACCCCATGGACGGGGATGTATGCTTACCATCGGTCCCTATCTGAATGCTACCAGGAGAAGGCGGACCGGATTCGATTCATTGAGCTTGGACTGAGCGCGGACAGCGATTATGCGGACAGGATTGCGGAGCTCTCGGACAAGACCTTTCTCTCCAACTCCGATGCCCATTCACCTCGCACCAATAAGCTGGCCAGAGAGTTCAATCAGATGGAGGTGGAGGGGTGCAGCTACCGGGAGATAGCTTTGGCCATATGCAGGGAGAAGGGAAGAGGACCGACGCTCAATGCCGGTTTTTTCCCGGGAGAGGGAAAGTACAACCGCACTGCCTGCACCCGCTGCTTTCATCACTTCAGCGCAAAAGAGATGAATGATCTCATGGGACGCTGCTCTCATTGCCAGGGGCAGATCAAGCTGGGGGTGGCTGACCGGATCGATCTATTGGCCGACTACGAAGGGCCCCAGCATCCCTCTCATCGGCCCCCTTACTTGCACCTCATTCCTCTGGCAGAGATCATCGCCCTCGCCCTGGGCTACAAGAGCCCGATGACGGTGGGGGTGCAGAGGCTGTACGCGGCCATGACAGAGGATAAGACGGAGATTGAGGTATTGCTGAACGAGCATCTCGAGGAGCTGGAGGCGGCAGAGGTCGAGCCGAAGGTGATCGGTGCCATTGAGGCCTTCCGCAACGGCGGAGTGGAGGTTCTGCCCGGCGGAGGAGGAAAATACGGAGAGATCCGGCTTTTAGCTTCGAAGAAAGCCGGGGGAGAAAGAGAACCGCAGAGGTCCCTTTTTGATTTTTAATAAGATTGAGACGGATCGCGTCTGTATTGTAATCGCCTCATTGCTCTTATCGGTCTTGATCCTATCCGCTAATGCCGAGAGGATAACCACCACCGTGGGAACCAATAACACCGACTGGTCCATTGCCCGGCAGAGCGATAGCATCAAATTCGATTACTCGCAGTACGTCCAGGGAAGCATATCTCCGGTTGAGTACCGCGGGCGATCACTTGAGCCCTATCATTCCAGCTATGAGGAGGTGGATGTAAATGATCTTCGCTTGCGTGCCAGGACCTCTGCCCGAAAGGGCGATTACGCCTCAGAAGGGCTGATTCTCCTTCGAGCTGACTCTGCTAATTCCAGCGAATTCGTCCTTTCAATTGAAAACGGCACCTTTATAGGCGAATTTGTCGAGGAATGGCCGGCTATTCTCCGATCCAGCAAGTCCTTGAGGTACTCCGGCCAGGGAATCAACAGCCGAGAGTATGCAGGGAACAATCTTGATTATGCCGGATCCAGCCTGCTTTACAATAATGAGCTCTCCAAGGATTCAGATATCGATATGCTGCTCACCAGGATGAATGCCACCGTGCGGGGCATTTCTCTTTCTCCCAATGATACCGTTCTCTCCGCCCAGTTCATGCCCACAAAGGAGACATATTATAGCATTACGACGTCCTCCACTGGCATCGCCGACTTCAAATATGGCTTCTTTAGCCCCAATGCTGGGTTGAAGAAATCGATCTATCCTATGGCCAGCGAGGGGGAGGAGAGGTACTACGGAGATTACAATATCTCCAGGAGCATCCATATGAAGTCGGACTTCCCGCGGTATGAAGAGGAGGATGATTGGATATCGTGCTGCTCTGCAGGCTAATCTATATCAAGATCAGTTATCGCCAAGATACAAATGGCAGGATGTCGTAGCTGTCGAGGGGAAGATTGGGATTGTAGTAGGGATCGCCCCCTTTTATATATTCTTGCCATCTTTCTATGAAGCGCTTTGTGTCATTGGGGTGAGGATCGAATGAAAACGATCGTCCCCTGGTAGCAGATTCGTAATGGAGCAGTTCTGCATAGGGAGTAAATAGGTTTTCATATCCCAACTCCCTCACCCGGAGGCAAAGATCGACGTCTCCAAAGCCAATCTCAAACCTTTCGTCAAATCCGCCTACCTCATTAAAAATCGATTTTCGAAGCATCATGCAGGCTGCGGTGACTGCACTATAATTTCTGATGGATACAAAATGGCCCATATAGCCAATGTCATTTGAATGCAACCACTTATATATATGCTCTGCCCGTCCACCCCAGCCGACAACCACTCCCACATGCTGTATTTTTCTATCTGGATAAAGCAGCTTGGCCCCCACACAACCGATCTCGTCTCTCTGCGATTGTTCAAGCATCGCTTCCAGCCAATCGGAGTTTAATACTTCTATATCGTTATTCAAAAAGAGCAGATGCTCTCCACGGGCAAATTCAGCGGCATAATTATTCAACTTAGAGTAATTAAATTTCTCATTGAACTTTATAATCCTATATGATTTCCCTAGACCATCCAGATATGCGGCGGTTTCCTCCTCCTGGCTCATGTTATCTACTATTATAATTTCATAATTATCATAAGACGATCTGTTTTGGATGCTTTCAATGCATCTCCTTAAAAGGTCAATGCGATCTTTGGTCGGAATTATGATGCTGATCTTGGGGCGATCGAGGATATCTCTCTTCAGCCTGAAAAAATTAAAGTTCTTTGTGCCCCAGACCACTCCCTTGATTCCCTCTCTGTCTGCGAAGTCCTGGAGAGCTCTTCTGCTGGACTCCATCACTCTTTCCTTGAGCAGATGCCCGGTGCTCGATTCGTACTGACGCCATCTGTACAGGATTTTGGGTATGTGCAGGACATTTCTGGTCTGGGAGAGGACCCTTAAAAATAAATCGTAGTCCTGGGATACTGTAAACTCGGCTCTGAATCCACCGATCTTTTTCAAAATGCTCGCCCTTATGACAACAAAATGAACGATATAGCAATGAGACAGCATATAATCAAGAGAGAAATCTGGCCTGAAATAAGCAAATACTGGCTTTCCTCGCTTGGAAATAAGGATCTCATCGCTATATATAAAATCGGCTCTGGCATTCCGGTTCAGCATCAGAACAACCTCATATAAGGCATTTGGAAGGAGCTGATCATCATGATCCAGAAATCCGATGAATTCCCCGCTGGCCATAGCGAGGGCCTCGTTTGAAGCTCCAGAGACGCCCTGGTTCTCATTCAGATACTTGACCTTGATTCGGGCGTCCTTTTGCTGATAGCAATTTAGAGTCTCTTTTATATGCGGTTGATCTGATCCATCATCCGCAATACAAAGCTCCCAGTTATCATATACCTGATGCAAAACAGAGTCTATTGCACTTTTAAGCCATTCTTCTCTGGTGTTTAATACCGGAACTATTATGCTGATCTTAGGCCGGTACTCAAAGCTCGCACATTGGATGCGCATATCCTCCAGTTCTTTTCCAGACGGCTCTTTGGGCGGATTCTTTTTTTGAGATAATTTTCTGCGCATATATATTTGGGACCTTTCCGCAAAGCTTTGCATGCCGTCTTCGGCGATGATATGACTGGACCTAACCACCAACTCGTATACGCCCCTTCGCCCTGTGCCCGGTGCGAAAAGCAGGTCGACCAAGTATTCATGGCACCTGGCTATTATTTTTCCCGCTCCTATGTCCTTTAATGCCATCTAACACCTTGTCCTATGAATATGACCATCGGCCTTGAGAGGGAACATCCAGTTATTGATATAATCATGAAGCTTGCCAGGTTGCCTGGATTCATCTCGACCATTCTTGGTATTGCTGTGCTCGTGTGGTTGATGCTCAATTCACATTTTTCTATGAATATATACAAAATAAATAGTTGACGCCATTTTTCTTCACTCGAATAATAGGCACGTTAATGCGACCTCTCTTGACGATGAGTATTAATAACCGTATGACTGCATAATTAATTCAAATCCTTTAGAGGGTATGGGCGATGACCAAAGTACTCCAGGAATTCACAGGCCAAAAATTATGGATTTGCTTTCTTTTAGCGAGCACTCTTGCAGCACCTGCTGGGGGAATCTCAGTGAGCTGCTCCTCTGCGGCTGCGGGGGTACAGGCCGTTTCCACGGAGAGCTTCGCCCTGGACGGCTCCACATCACTGCACGAGAGCCTGGCCCTTGGCTCAGGAAGCATCTCTATCGATCGCCAGGCAGAGGGGGGAGGAAATAACAGTCTCAAGCAATCTCTTAAAGGATCGGATTATGTGCTGCAAAATAATATAGAGAGCCAGGGGGAATTTTCCGCTTCCACCGCTTCAGCCGCCACCGGCCAGTCGGCTGCCATCCTCCAGAACTCGGCCGGCACAGGCAGCATGATTCTCGAGCAGCGTGCGAGCAATGGACTCAAGGATGCCGGACAGGAGGCGAGTGTGAGCGGCGGCACCCTGAGGAGCGCCCAGAGCCTCTCTGCTGGGGGGCAATTATCAGCCAGCCAGAGCACTGAGATCGCCGGGCAGGAGGGACGGGTGCTCTCCGGAGCCCTGGGTGAAGAGAACGTCCTCCTTGCAGAGGTTGGCTTTTCCGGGATGGGGACTCTTTCCGCCCGCCTGACCTCCAGAGCGGATGAGACTGCTCACTCCGAGGGGTATGCAGCTATTGATGATACTGTTCTATTGAATGACGGCTCCTTCGAGGCGGTCTCAAGAGAGGGGGGGAGCAGGATAATGGGGATGGCAGGGACAAGGCTGACGGAGGGTGCCGGAAAGAGCATAGGAAGCTTTGAGTTGCAGGTGATGAACTTAGATCGAGAGGCGGATATACAGGATAGGGCAGAGCAGGCCGGCACGGCAGCGGCATTGTCATCTGGAGGATCCTACAGCTCATATGCCCTGACCGGGTATCGCTGGAACCAGAGAAATCCTCAGCTGCAGCTCTACCTGAATCCGACCGACACCCCATCCGGCTTGGGCACAGAATCTACACGAAATGCCATTGCTCAGGCTGCCAATACCTGGGATGATGCTGTGGGCGAGAACCTGTTCGCCGATGGCAGCACGGTGATCGTCGACTACACCAAGGTGGTGGATAATCCCTTCCCGCCCCAGGGCCAGGAGGTCGCCGATGGCTACTCTGTCAGCGGCTGGAAGGGCCTGGGGGGTAGCTATCTGGGAATGCAGCGCTGGTGGAGCAATGGGCAGCTGGTGGATGGATACCGTTCCATTGTGGAAACAGACAGCTGGTACAACCGCGATTTCGCCTGGACGACCGATCTCGCCACCGCACAGAGCACAGGGCGGATCGATCTGCAGAGCGTTGCCCTGCATGAGCTGGGCCACGGGATAGGAATGGGCGACCTGTATACATTGCCGGACAACGATCCGCGCCAAAGCGACCTCCAGCAGGTGATGAACCTGTACGATGGTCCGCAAAGAGAGCTGGGGAACGGGGATCGGACGGGGGTGAAGAGGCTTTAT
>NZ_DAKC01000119.1:19706-22725 GCF_002496465.1 Methanosaeta sp. UBA356
TTCTATTTGAACTACTTCAATCAACCAGGAATAGCTGACTATAGCGTAAATTTCGGGCCGTCTGGCATGGTGCCCATAATCGGAGATTGGGATGGTGATGGGAAAGACACCATTGGAATCTACAATCCACAAAATGCCAATTTCTATTTAAACTATTTCAATCAACCAGGAATAGCTGACTATAGCGTAAATTTCGGGCCATCTGGCATGGTACCTCTAATCGGAGATTGGGATGGTGATGGGAAAGACACCATAGGAATCTATCATCCCCAAACAGCTACGTTCTATTTAAACTATTTCAATCAACCAGGAGTAGCTGACTATAGCGTTAACTTCGGGCCATCCGGCATGGTACCTCTAATCGGAGATTGGGATGGAGATGAGAAAGACACCATAGGAATCTATCATCCCCAAACAGCTATGTTCTATTTAAACTATTTCAATCAACCAGGAGTAGCTGACTATAGCGTTAACTTCGGGCCATCCGGCATGGTTCCTATAATTGGAGATTGGGATGGAGACTGAAATTCCCGTGGAATTACACCGGTGCAAATTTTTGATTGGATATTACTAAATAAAAATAGCTTTAAGCATATTCAGCGCCGCTAATTCGGCAGGAAATCGACAGACATCGATGATGGATTGAGAACACATATTTTCCCTTAATTTTTCATCATTTATTAATTTCTCAAGAGCATCAGTGCATGATCGCCTATCTGTTGTATCTATCAAAAATCCATTTATTCCATCCTTTACGAAATCCTGGCAACCTCCATTTCGCGGAACTATTACCGCAGAGCCACATGCCATTGCTTCTAATGCAGTCAATCCCATTGCCTGATATGTTGAAAAGTCCACGAAGATATCGATTTCATTGAACAAATGCGGCATCCATTCTCTTTTTAGCACCCCCATATGATTAATTGGAATATCTCTACAGAGATTCAATGATAAGAAGTCATCATTAGAGCATCCAAAGGTAATGATATTTATTTTATCTCCATATAGTTTTTTGATTTCTTCAAGGATTTCTAATGTAAAGCGAGGATTTCTGCGTGGAGTCGATGGCCTAATCATCGCACCAATAAATATATCATTTGATTTGTGCAATCTTTCTCTTGGTCTGAATAGATCTATATCAACGCTCGGCCCTATAATCTGACAGTCAATTCCCATATTCGACATAACCTTATTTTTATTCCAGCTTGTTTTTGTCACATTCTTTATTCTTGGTATCTTCATGTAAGATTCCCACGCCAGATTGTATTCTCGAGACCCCTTTGGGTAAAAATCTGGTTCAAAGTCCTGAATGTAATATGCCAGGGTAATGTCGCTGCTATTAAGCGATGCAATCCAATATACGGAATTGTTTATAGTAGCTATAACCGCATCAAAGTCCGCGGCAATTAAAGGGACCTCATTAATGCTCCCATAAATGACAGGAATCCTCAAATCGGGAAAACTCTGCTGGAATTTAACTCCATGTTCTGTTAAATTAAACAGGCTTACCCTCACACCCATTTCAATCAAAGCATATGCTTCTTGGATGATGACATAAGCACCTCCTGTCGGCTCCATTATTGGAAGAATTATCAGCAGACTTTTACCCTTGAAGAGCTTTTTCCCTTCCTCCAATAACCCGTGCCGATGCCATAGAACCTCCGCTCGGGCTCTTATCCCGGCCATTGCTCTATTGCCCTTACATTCGGAGACGCCCTCAGAGACCTCCTGGATGCCATGTTTGTCGATTAATATTTTGCCTGCCCGGTCACACAATTTCTTTCTTCTATCATCAGAATAGCTGCGGGATTGCTTATGATAAATGTAAACATCATCGGCAACAGCTAAATGCCATTGCGTTTTTCTTGCCTGAATACAGTAATCATTCTCCTCACCATAGCCTGCCCCGAAACTATCCTCATCAAAATATCCTATTTGATTTATCAATTCTCTTTTAATTAAAAGACAAAATCCATTGAGGAATGGTATTTTGGGATAGCAACGACATGAATACTTCCCAATAAGATCAGCCATCATATGGATAGATATATTTTCAGGCAAATCATTGGATGCCCAATCGCCGCACGATTCTATTTTCGGGACTGACTGCCATGAAGCGGTATTCGACAATGGGCCGACGATTCCAATTCGTTCATCTGATTCGGCGCATTCTAGCATTCTATCCAGCCAATCGGCAGAAACGATAGTATCGCTATTTAGCAGGATCACATATTTGCCAGTTGAGTTTCTCAAACCTTGATTTGCCGCAAAAGTATATCCTCTAGCAACATCATTTCTTAACAAGAAAGCATCGTGATGCAATGCGAAATCCTGCAAGAACGATTTAGTGGTTTCATCGCTTCCATCATCAACCAAAATCAGTGTATAAATATGTGGAGAATATTTTATTACTGACATCAAGCATGATTTTACATCATCTAATGCATTATGTATGCAAATGACGATATCCACATTCTTCTCATAATGTCTCTTCACTTCAAGAGCTATCCCCCAGTTTCTGTGAAAGGAGTGCAATTGAATTAAGAAATCATCCATAACAGTCTCACGAAAGGTATTTTCTGGGTTTTCAGACTCTTTATGAGCTATGGAACAATAGTATGCATTTCTTGATCGATACTCCTGCAGTAGAGTGCTGAATCCATCATTTGCAAGAATACTCATCGCCTTTAACCCAAGATCATACCATCTCCGGCGCTTGCTTTCATGAGGCAAGGCTCGTTCTATGACACTGTTATTAAATCTATTGGTAATTTTCCAGGAAATGCTCCTCTTAATTTCCGCGATCTCAATATCCAATACATGAGCACGATATCTTGCCAAATGGAGTTGACTAATCAGCTCAGATTTGTCTTTATTTAGCGACTGGAGTTGACTGATGAGCTCAGATTTGTCTTTATTTAGTGACTGGAGTTGACTGATGAGCTCAGATTTGTCTTTATTTAGCGACTGGAGTTGACTGATGAGCTCAGATTTGTCTTTATTTTTATAGGAATACCCT
>NZ_DAKC01000119.1:23011-34842 GCF_002496465.1 Methanosaeta sp. UBA356
TGCGTCGCCGCCGTTTCACTTAGCGACTGGAGTTGACTGATGAGCTCAGATTTGTCTTTATTTAGCGACATCTCGCGCTCATGTAATATCTGATTAATTTTAAACTGGTGATAGTAAGAAAATGATAACATTGCTTCAGAAATGCTCTCATTGAGTTCCATTTCATCTGCATGCAATTCACAAGTCTTCTTGATAATCCTCTCCAACGTCTTTTTAAATTTGTCAGGATCTTTAGTCCACAAAGAGGAGATCCGGTTTTCAATTACACCACCATTATAATATTGTATGTGCTCGCTCGTTACACTCCAAATATGACAAGGCCGACTGGTAAAGGAGAGTCTTCTCATCATATCCCAATCGATGAGCACATCTAGGTCCTCATCGTATAAACCAGTCTCATCAAGAAGACATCTCCTATGAAGAATACATTTATGATTTATATAATTTTTTAATATCAACATTGATGGTGATACATCATTTCTATATTCAAAATATCTCTTTATTTCTCCGCCAAATTCATCTCTGCATACCTCATACCAGTCAACATAAATAAAGTCGCACCCCTGATCTGTGGCCGCTTTTATAAGAACTTCCAGATGAATAGGATAAAGAATATCATCATCATCCAGGTAGCCGATGAATTCTCCTGATGAGCATTTGATACCCACATTTATAGCATGCGATTTGCCTTTATGTTCACTGCATATGTATTTAATTCTACTATCGCTAAATTCATCGATTACATCCTTTATATCTTCGCCACCATCGTTAACCACAATCAGATTCCAATTTTGGTATGTTTGGTATATCACGCTCTCTATTGCCTTTCGAATCGATCTTCTGCCATTGAACGTAGGCATGATAATGTCTATTTTATTTTTTTCCTTTCTTTTTTCATCATGCTTGTGGACAAAGATACTGCAAACAAGCCATTTTTCAGATGGCAAATCATGCCATGTTACCTTCCTAGTATACTGCATGAGCTCAGCATCGAATAGTTCTTTAGAGATGGATTCAGTATGTTCTGCGCTTGAGATATGATCCCGATTTTCAACTAAAACAATTATTCTACCGCCATTTCTGACAACTCGCGCGGTTTCATCGAGAACTTTCTTTAGGTCAATTGCGGTATGCAAAGCCTCTGTAATAATGGCGCTATCAAATGAGCTATCGTGAAATGCTAGATTTGCACCCTCTGCAATAAGAAATTGAATTCTATTGGTTAGATCACTCCCGATTGCAGATCCTTCATCTAATGGCGCTCCTGCATCGTTTGTATAAGCGCCGATGACATCAAATCCTATTTTGGCACTTTCTGAACACAACCTGTTGATTTTTTTGCGCCCTATGATCAGTACTCTCTGGCCTTCTATAAGGTGCGATAGGAGATGAATATAGACGGATTCAGATCCATCAATCTTCTGAGCGGATTCATTAATCTCTTGCATCTATGTCATCCTTTATAGTATTAAATGTCCAGATCTGCCTATGATTCTATGCATTTATATTTTTGAATCGGGGAGACGATTTTCCATACAGACATCTTTGCCAAAATCATCCTATATCTATCCCAAAATTTATCATAATATAATTACTGAATCGTTTATTTCTTGGCTGGCTCGAGGAGCAACTAATAAGTCATGCTCTGCATCTCTTCTCCGAATGAGAGGCAACAATGATTTCGAATAGAATTTTGCAGTCACATCATCCCCTTATTTCATCCGCTAAGCTTTGTTGAAGACTCTGCATAGATCCTAATATATCTTTCCCATGTGCATTTCGCCCTGAAAAAACAATTCTTCGGATCATACCATATGCTTCCTGAGAATAATATAGCAGCAATAATCTCGTTCACAATTCAAATTTTTGTATTTTTTTTCCAAATCGTCTTATGCACCTTACAGTAAAATCACGAACCTATGGAACCTTCTTGATGCACTTGAGTTGCGAGTAGATATTCTTGAAAAAATTTCTACCTTTTGAGGGTGGCAAGAGTTTTTTTAACTTCTTATAATTTGGTGCGGAGGTGTGGCTATTTATTAAGCTCTTTTGTCTTTCTCTTATTATTGGAATATATTTGAAATGTTGATCTTGCCGATGTGATATGACCGCTTCGTCACAAGGCATTCTGAATATGGATGTTACTCTGTCAAGAAATGCAAAGTCGCTTTCTAGTGTATATCGCATCCATAAATCCCAGTCCTCTAGACAATCAAGCGATTCTTCAAAACCTCCATGCATTATAAAAAGAGATCGCTTAAACAAGACAGATTGAATTGGTATATAATTATAATCCCAGAGCCTTGATCGGCTGAAATCTTCGCGGATAAATACATGTTTATCAAGCTCTTTATAGCTTAAGGGATCGGTAGAGATGACTTTGGTTGGCACTGTCCAGGCAACGGAATAAGCGCCACAGCAGTCTGGATGATTTCTCAAATGCTCTACAAGCGATTCTATATGATGAGGTAAAAAAATATCATCATCGTCTAGAAAATTCACTAATTCCCCATTTGCCAAGGCTAGGCCCTGGTTACCCGCATAGCAGCGGCCACGCTTTGGCAAAGCTCTATAAATTATATCCATACTATTATTAATTTTTAAAGTACTAAGGTAATCAGATGCAGTATCTGATCCATCCTCCACAACAATCAACTGTATTCGGGGATAGGTCTGGTGCAATATCGACTCGATGGCTTCCTTTAAAAATCCGAGACGACCTCTATACGTACGGGTGATTATGCTTACAAGAGGCATCTCGCTCAGATTGGAGCATTGATTCTCATTTTGTTTTTTCGACATTGCTGCACACGCTCAAGCTATTTGGAATTTCATTCCAGGGCATGCGAGTTCTGGGCGGAAACGCATACGAGAGATCTTCTTTCTCCAGGGTCAGATTGGGATTATAGCAGGTATCATTTAAGATGATATCTCTCCATCGCATTTTGAAATACTCCTCTTCAGATTGGTATGCAAGCACGCCGCGAGTTACTGACTCCCAATGATAGAGTTCTGCATATGGCGTGAATAAGTTTCGGTAGCCCATTTCACGAATACGCAAGCATAAGTCGATATCATTAAAAACTATCGGCAAATTCATTTCATCGAAGCCTCTAGCTTCATCAAAAACCTTTCGCCTCATCACCATACAGGCAGCAGTAACCGCAGAAAAATTCTGAATTAGAGAGGCACGTGCCCAATGGCCAGACCAATATCGAGGCATGTAACGATATACATGTCCGGCCAATCCGCGATAACCAAGAAAAACGCCCGCATGCTGAATTGTGTCATTTGGATAATACAATTTGGCTCCAACAGCGCCAATATCCGATCTCATGGCATGACTAACCATTTCCTTGAGCCACCCGGAATTTATAATTTCTATATCATTATTTAAAAAACAAATAAGCTCTCCGGAAGACCTTTCAACAGCCATGTTGTTGATTGCAGGATAATTGAATGATTTATCATATGATAGAACCTTCACCCTGGCATCATTCCCTTTTATTTCTTCAAAGAAGGCTAAGGTCTCTGGTTTTTCGCTCTGGTTGTCAACGATAATTATCTCTAAATTTAGATAATCTGTCCTTTTTAGCACTCCATCAAGGCATCGACTCAGATATTCTAGACCATCTTTCGTTGGAACAATCACACTGACTAATGGCAGCTTTTCAGGCAATGGATAAATTACCCGATGAACAGATAGCTTTGGAAATGGGCTTTCCACCCTTGCATCAATTCCATTCCGTTCAAGATGATCTATGAGCGCTTTTCTTGAGGCAGTTGGAGCATAGGTTTTTTCATCGGGATTCAATGCTATTGATCCTGGGGTTGCTCGCCAATGGTAAAGCACCTGGGGGATATGGAAGATTTTCGTTGGTGAAGATGCATCGCATGCTCGCAAAACAAGATCGTAATCCTGGCTGCCCTCAAAACCAGTACGCAGCCCACCTAATTGCCGAATCAATGAGGATCGATAAACTGCAAAATGATCGATATAATTCTGGCTGCGAAGCAGATCTAAGTTAAATTCAGGCTTAAAATATGGGTCGTAGCGTACTCCGTCCTCATTAATCTTATCTTGATCGCTATATATAAGATCTGCTTCAGGATGCAGGTTTAATTCTTCTGCAACAAGATAAATAGCATGAATAGATATTTCATCATCATGATCCAAGAAGCCAATAAATTCGCCAGTTGCCAGTTTTATGGCATCGTCAGAGGCAACTGATATATTTCCATTTTCTGTTCGAAAATGAATTTTTATCTTCTTATCTCGACGGGCATATTCTTCCATAATTTTGCGGATAGAGCCCTTATCTGAGGCATCATCAACAATACATAGCTCCCAATTGGGATAAATCTGTTGGCGGACTGATTCGATGGCTAATCGAAGAAGCTTTTCTTTTGTATTGTATACGGGCATGATGATTGAGATCGTGGGTTTGTAATCTAACATCTCAATTCTTTTATGAATGGCATTGATATCCAAATCAGTTATTTTATCATATGAATTGATCCAAGATGTATAGTGCTGATCAAGATCTGGACCAAATCCTATTGAACTCTTTCGCTCCTTGTATTTATGCCAGAGGCTTCTCCAGCCTTCATTGATAAGAATTCGTCCCCCGCTCAGCCCAAGATCGTAATTTTTTCGACGCTTGCTTCCCTGCGGAAGCATACGCTCAACGAAATCCTTATGAAATCTCATTGTCAAGCGCCAAATAATGCTTTTTTTTATTTCTGCGAGCTCATGTGAATGGATAATTGCCTCTTGAAGCTGATTAGATAGCGTGGAGATGCGAGATTCATACAAGTTTCGCTGAGTCTCAAGCCTTTTCGATCTGGCATTTGCTTCCTCTAGCCGACGGTTGAGGTTGTTGATGCGAGATTCGCAAGCAAGCAGCTGAGATTCAAGCCCAATGGACTGGGATTGCAAGCTGGAAATCTGACTATTTAGCTGAGAGAAATCAACTGGGATCGCCGCATTGCAAGGACTTCCCGAAGGCAATATCTCCTTTAGATGATTAATATGCTCTTTGAGAGTGTCCCGATCTTTAGAAATTTCTTTGGAATAATCCGGCTTTTCCTTAAGGAGGAGATCGAATGCAGTCATCATCTCATCAAGGTTGGTGAAAGTGAGTCGGTCCAGGCCTCTGTCTTTCATAAAGAAAAACATTTTTTCATTATAATTATACAATATAAAAGGCACATTATGTATATATGCAAAGATACCACCATGCAAAGAGCAGCCGATGAAATAATCAAGCTTGCCCATGAGAGTAAAGATCTCCAGCGGTTTCATTATGGGAAGAAGAACTGAATTTTTGACCTTAGAGCTGATTCGCATCATGGAGATATAATCCTGATTGTAGTGAGTTATCGGTATAAAGTAGATCTTGAAAGGAAAGGTTGAGATCCATTCTACAAATTTCTCTTCTTGAGCCTCATCAAAGGTATGGGGAAGAAGGTGAATGCCCAGGCTGGGCCCTTCCAATTTAACCGGAATATGTTCAAGATCTTCCAGGAGCATAGTGGTGCATGGAACAACATGGACATCTTTTTTGATATAGGACAATTTCTCCTTATCCCAGGAACTTCTAACAGTCAAATACCTATAATTCTCCAGGTAATGGAGGTCCTGTGGAGAGTCCAGTATGCCTATTGCGTTTAGAACATGGGGACCTGGAACCTTGAACTTATCATAGAAAAAATCAGGGGTGGGCCGTATGAGATGGCCACCGCCTATGATAATGGTATCATAATCATATGGATTGAAGTTCCCAGGAAATAGCTCATCGAAATCGACCCCGATTTCACGCAAGATCTTTTTCAAGCTCAGGCCGATAGCCACATCACCAGTGTTTCCGCTGATGTTATCGTAAAGAATGCCAACTTTTTTCATGCCCACCATCAATAGACGTACTCATCTCTCTGGATATGATAATTCATTGTCTCTTGCAATGCATATATGCTAAATAAATACTTGGCGGCATATAGTGTCGATTTAATTGGGAAAATAGTTATATTTATCTGCCTGATGCTTTATTCTGAATAGATCCTTCGAATGCACTGGGATTCTATTCTCAACCAAACGCTGCTTATTTGAAGATGATCGTGGAATAACATCAGTCTCACTAATCACTATGCTCATGCCTTTCAGCAGCTCTATCATAGGAGCCAGCGCTCTTTCGCAATCATTTTTCTCATATTTTTTGTTCCTTATATATATCAGTTCTATTTCCTTTTTTGAATGTTGAACAACCTTGAAATCCTCGAAATAGTCGTTTCTCATTTTTCCTATTACAACAATGGGCGGTATAATTCCGGAAGGGATAATTATATAGTCATTTATCCGGCCATTGATCCTAAAACGTGGCAACGCTCTTCCACATCGGCAGGATCCATCCATCCAAGAACCTGTATCTCCATTTTCGTATCTAATAAATGGCATCGCCCAGTTCCATAAGTCGGTGGTGAGCAGTAATCCATTATCATCAAATTCGATGATACTGCGCTCAAAATCATGGTGAAATCCATCTCGTTCCTCGCACTCCGCCCCCCATGCACCCCCATCATTACAGCCATAATTATCATAAACTTTACACTGAAATGCTTCCTCAATTACCGTCCTATAATCGGAAAATAGCTGATCGCTAGTGGTAATCACCCCCTCTAGAGGCAAATTGATGCAGTTATGGATCAAGTATCGGGCAATGAGGTGGGCTGAAGAGGAATAACAGTAGGCGAATTGGGGATTAAAATTTTTTATGCGTTCTAGGTCGTTTTTTACCTGATTACTGTTAAAGGCACCCTGTATCAAGAGAGATTTGGCTGCTATCTCTGCAATTCTTATGGAGTATATGGAGACAACTCTCTTGTCCGGAGTCAATCCAGCCCAACCCAGGCCCCTCCAAAACGCATTCTTGAATAAACTCTGCCAATTCTCTGAATATGCCCAGTTAAAAGGATAGCCGGTAGTACCTCCAGATTGATGGGTCTTTAATATATACGCAGGATTTATCAACTTGTCATAGTTCTTAATTGCCGTCTCTCGGCTGAGTGAAGGAATTTTTTTGAGATCGTCTATGGTTGTTATATCTACTGGGGAAAGATTAAGCTTTTTAAATAATGATCGATAATATGGAATATTATTATACGAATAATAAATCAGCCGTCTCAGCAGATGCTCTTGAAGATCAACGATCTGCTCCAGACTATACCACTGTGTTTTCATCACATCAGGAATCATAGCGGAATTGATTTTTTTTTTAACTAGCCTTCTCCATATATTTGGATGGGGCCTGAAGGGCATAAATTGCAGCATATAATCTCTTTGATATCTATCTATTGCAGATAACGAATTCATGATAATCCTTTGAGCAATTTTTACTGTGGTCTCATCAGACATTAAAGCATTTACCACTATCTCACAAGGACCTTCTTTGCCGCCAAGCGAGACAATTCCATCAAATCCACCGGATTCTGCTCCGGGAACGTGAGGAAAAGCACTGCTCAGATCGGGACGCTTTGATTCTCCCAATTTCATAACGCCGACGCAATGTTTATCTACGAAAATTTCAATATGCTTTATTTGATCAGGAGGCAGGGCCCACCCGGCAACCCTGGCTTCGTGCCACTCCACGGCATTTTCTTGTGGCAGATCCAGACAACCACTGCACGCTCTTGCCTCTAATTCATCGCTCATTTTCTGAAGGATAGTGTGCCGAAATGATATTAGATTTGCGGTAGAAGAATTATTGTGCTGAGTCCGTAAAAATAGGCATTTGCGTCCCTCTTGCAGGGCAGTTAAACCGCCCCCCAGCGGGAACTACTGAGTGGCGCATTTGCGGCTTCTTCAAAGGATTCAAGATAGACAAAATCCACTGTCTGGCCTGACAGATAGTATCCGTCTTTGCTTTCAGGGATGATTTTGAGAACTGCAATGTGTGGACCAGGAGTGAGTATAGACGAGGAAAACACCGCCCGAAACCCCGAATGTCTTAAATCCTCGTTATTAAAAACCTCAGATACATCTGGCCTTTCCAGGCCGTATATCGAGGGGATATTTATCTCATTATCGATGCTGATGAAGACTGCCCCTGCTGGTTCTTCAGAACGCTTATCTATTGCCCAACCGGTGATCTCGACCTCTCCATTTTCCAAATCTATGACTATCGGCGCAGTTTGTGTTGTGCTATTTATTATATTAATGTTTATCGATTCGATGCGAGCATAAGTCCCCTTGCTGCGATGGGTCTCATTTATTAGAGAAAGATCATCCGGATTAAGTAGATCATTGGAAAATATGCTTAAATTATATCTCTCCAACAGGGCTGCATTTTTCCTGACAGCATCCACTGTTGGATTCAGATTCTTTAGATTTTCATCGGTCTGAATGTGATAAGTATATAGGTAGTACTCATTTGCTGTCTGCTGGCTGTAAATGAGCCCAGCCGCTTCAAATCCAGGCATAGTATGCAAGACTATGCCGAGCGATAGCAGAGTAAATACAATGCCCAGCAGAAATAGGTTCTGGCTTTTCCTATCCTGGAAAAGTGTCTTTAGACCTTTCGAGCCGCCATGGTGCGAATCCTCTGCAGCTGCATTCCTGGCATAGAGGATGGTCAAAATGTAGATGCATAGCAGGGGCAGGAAAATGGCTAGACTATGCCGGGCATCGGGGATAAAAAATATCGTATCCGGACTGCCAAAATAGGAATTATCTCCAGACCTTGCCAGGGCCACCTCAATTGAGGTGAGGGTGCCGAACATCAATGTGCCATACCATTTAGAGAATCGATTAAGCTGCAGTGAGTTACGATTCACAACCACAAGCGCTATCCCGGTCAGGAAGATTATCAGTCCGAAGTACAAAGCGATCTCCTTTTGGTGTATCACCTCTGCGCCCAATGTGCCCATAAAACATAGGAATTTTTGCATTGGATAATGAACTAGAGACTCCAAAAATGAAGAGTATGTACTCATGCCATGTGGACCGGTCGATTTGAATCCCAAATGCACATAATATATATAAAATACCACAAGTGCGCTGCCGATCCATAGGAGAATCTTAGAGCCTTTATTATTCATCCTTTGTATAACCAATTGGCCCAATCCTGCAAACCAGATCGACAATCCGGCAGCAAAAGAAAATGTGCATAAAATGCCCGTCAGGATGGAGATAAGCAGAAATGAATATGAACTCTTTGACCGATACAATAGATAAATGGTCGCCAGTGAAAAGAGCAGCATTATTGGATACTGCACGCTTCCAATATTTTGAATAAATCGAAGCATATAATATGAATTAAACGAATAATAAAATATAGGGATTGATAATAATAATAAGGTTGTACAATCAATGCTGATATCACTTTTAATAAAATATATTATAAAAATTATGCAAACTGCATAGCAAATATATCCTAAATAAAACAAAAATTTTATATCAAGATCAGTAAATAACGAGGCCAAGAAGATAGCTGCATTGGAGACAAAAGGCCGGGAGTCGCATTGCTGCCCGATTAGTTTAAAAATATGGAAATTTCCCTCATGGTATTGAATAACCCAGGGAACTATGGTGTCCCATTGGTCCCAGTAAGGAACATTGGTCGCATAAATATCAATGTAGTGAAATCCGTGGATGAAAGGGAGCAAGCTCATAGCCAGAACCAAAGATAAACAGAAAGCTTTCAACTGGTTATTTGAGATTTTCACCATTTATCTCCTCTTCGATGAACCTTTCAGCATATTTTTCATCCATAGATCCTAAGCCACCCTCTCCACCAGATAGTTTTTTCTCCCATTTTGGCCATAATATATCTTGACCATTATGTCCGCCAGGATTCCTGTGGTTATGAACTGCACACCCATTATAGCCATTAGTATAGAGGAGATGAATAGCGGCCTGTCTGCCAGCTGTGCCCCAAAGATCAGCTTCTCGGCGACAAGATAAGTGACAACAATGCCACCAACCGCTGCCAGGATCCCCCCCAAAATTCCGAATATATGCACCGGCCTGAATGAATATCTTTGCCAGAATGCCACCACTACCAGATCAAAAAATCCCCTGGTCAGCCGCCTCCAGTTGTACTTGGTCTGGCCGCGATACCTCTCATGATGAACCACCTTGTGCTCTCCCACCTTGAATCCCCGCCAGGTGAGAAGAGCGGGAATGTAGCGATGCATCTCTCCATACAGGTCCAGGTCCCTGACGCTTTCCTTCCGGTATACGCGCAATGTGCAACCCGAGTCGTGAATGGTCTCTCCTGTCAGCTTTCTTCTTAAGCCGTTGGCAAATCGCGACAGGATCTTCTTGTGAAACTTGTCTTGCCTCTGATAACGCCAGCCGCAAACCACATCCATATCTAAATAGTTCAACTTCTTTACCATATCTGGGATGTCCTGAGGATCATTCTGCAGATCGGCATCAAGAGTTGCTATAATCTCACCCTGCGCATAATCAAAGCCAGCATGAATCGCCGCCGTCTGCCCGAAGTTCCGTCGGAATTTCACTATTTTGATGTTTTCATTATTTTTTTTAATTTCCAGGAGCCTGGCATAAGATCCATCCGTAGATCCGTCATCGACGAACAGCACCTCATAGCTCTCTCTCATGGAATCCAGGACATCTATCAGCCTCCTGCAAAGCTCCTGTATATTTTCCTCTTCATTGTATAATGGAATTACAATTGAAATCATGGGCACGCCTTTCAACCTTTTGCTCCCGGTGAATTCCTCGTTGTGAGCCATTTTATATATCTCTTGAGGCCTTCCTCGATGCCCACCTTAGAGCACCATCCCAATTTCGCCTTAGCCCTATCGGTATTGGCCCAGGTATGCTGGGCATCACCCCTGGCATCCTCCCGAAAGACTACCTTCGAGCGGCTCCCTGTAAGCTGGATTATGAGCTCTGCCAGCTCTTTAACGCTAATTCTGTGCCCGCTACCGATATTGAAGACGCCCCTATTGCATTTCATTGCCAGGACATTGGCACAGACCACATCATCGATATATGTAAAATCCCTTGTCTTCTCCCCTGTACCGAAGATCTCCAGAGGCAGGTTCTGCAGTGCCCTGTTGGCGAAGATGCTAATGGCTAGGTCAGGCCTCATCCTCGGCCCATAGACTGTGAAATATCTCAAGGATACCGTCTCCAGGCCGTATATCTCATTGAATATCCGGCAGTACTCCTCGGCCATCAGCTTCGAGAGGCCATATGGGGAGACCGGCACCCTGGGATGAGACTCATCAAAGGGGAGGTACTCCACCTTTCCATAAACGGAGGAGGATGAGGCATATACCACCTTCCGAACGCCGCAATCAAGAGCTGCCTGGAGGAGATTCAATGTTCCCGCTGTGTTGATCTCATGCACTTTGATGGGATCTTTCACAGATGCCCTCACTCCAGCTTGAGCCGCCAGATGGAAGACGCAATCCGCACCACTGAGCGCCTTATGTACCATATCGTGATTCAGGATATCTCCTTTCAGGAGGGTGAAATTCTCCTTGTTCTTAAATCGAGTCACATTGTCTTGCTTTATCGCAGGATCATAATAATTATCGAAATTGTCCAGGCACAGGACATCATGCCCATCATTAATGAATCGTTCTACTAGATATGAGCCGATAAAGCCCGCCCCGCCTGTCACCACAATAGAGTTGCCCATTCTCCTACCAAGATCCGAAAGCGTCTCTACATATATAAGGATAGTCGGAAAGGGATGTCTATAACATGCCCATCCTGAAAGTAATTATATGAGGGTTTCGAAAAACTAATCAATCGAAATGTTTATATACTATTAATATCATAATATTTGATGTATGAG
>NZ_DAKC01000075.1:0-14577 GCF_002496465.1 Methanosaeta sp. UBA356
AACCTTTGATATGCCGATCCTCCCACCCATATCTTATAAAAAAAAAAGCTGATATAATGATTTAATGGCCCTGATGGCGAGGGTGATTTGCAGGAGCACATCGTCCTCCAGTAAGTGTATTATTTATCATTAACTTATCAAAAAGATATCTAAGTAGGGTTGATATCGATCATTTAGCATTATTATCAATTAATATTTTTAAGGATAAAGGATTAATATTTAGTAATATAATGATGGCTGCATCAGTAATCTAGGAGGGAAAGAATACGGAAGATTTTAAGAAAGGAGCGATGAGTTCGCTGCGACTAATCGATAACACCGCAAATCCAGCTCCATTAGGCCTGCTGGGCTTTGGTATGACCACTGTTCTGCTGAATATTCACAATGCAGGATACTATGAGCTGAATACAATGATCCTGGCCATGGGAATATTTTATGGCGGCATGGCCCAGATCATCGCCGGAATAATGGAGTGGAAGAAGAACAACACCTTCGGGACCACTGCCTTCACATCCTACGGCCTCTTCTGGCTCACTCTTGTGGGATTGCTCCTCATGCCAAGTCTTGGCCTTGGCACTGCAACCAGCAAGGTTGCCTTTGCGGCCTATTTCTTTATGTGGGGGCTGTTCACCTTTGTGATGTTCATCGGAACCCTGAGGATCAATAGAGCTCTGCAGGTAGTATTCTTAACTCTAACCATTCTATTCTTCCTGCTGGCGGCCAGAGACTACTTCGGAAGCGCCGCCATCGGGACGCTGGCCGGATATGAAGGCATCATCTGCGGACTATCTGCGATCTACGCAGCACTGGCTCAGGTCTTGAATGAGGTATACAAGAAGGTGGTCTTGCCACTGGGACCAGTATAAAACGGTAGCAGCTTTCGCATAATAAGGATTGTGACCTTCCGATCCTGCAATTCTTTTTTTTAACAATTCCTTATAAAAATCGCAAAAAGAGGTGATTGCCAGGAGCTACCTAGCAATCTATGCCATCACAGGGTGGCTGGTTGTCCTTTTCGGGTACGGGATTCTCATGGAACTTTATGAGCTTCTCAGCCTCGAATGTTCCGGAGAACAGCTCGTGGGCTTTGATGTCCTTGTAGAATATCCTATGCCATGTGGCATCCGTGCCCCAGGTACCATTGAAGGAGTTCTTGGTCTCCAGGCCGATCAGGTGGGCAGGGTTATAGGTACCATCCTTGGAGGTCATCAGCTTCTCGACTGCATCGGTGTCCCTACCGGCATTCTTCAGCCTTTTTATGAGCTCCTCAGGAGTTATGCTATGCTTGGATTCGGCCATGTACTTGGAGTACTCCAGAGGATAATAGGTCTGAAGGAGCTTCAAGTAGTCATCGCACTGAGGATCAGCGGGCTCCTGGGGATCGTATGGCGTGGTTGAGACAAAGAATGTCGTCTGGTCCTTCTCCATCTCTGTTACCGCGAAGGTCTCCTGGACGTTGGCTCCTATGCCGCCATAGAACGCCTTTGAATTGAGGAACTTGGCTCCCATCAGTGGCGTGTCTCCAGCATAGGTCAATTTCGTACTCTCATACATGTTCAGGCCGGATTTGTTACCACCATTAACCGAAGATATATTTCTCTTCAGCTTATCGGAATTTTGCGAATAAGCATGCTCAGAGTCGAGCTCGAAATCGCCATCTCCAGCCATTGTATTGTAGTATTCGAGAGCGATCTTCTTATCGACTATGGATGTGCTAACATCTATGATTCCGGTTCCGGATACCTTTTGGCTCTCACAAAACTGTTCATACTGTACAGGAGGCACAAGCGGTGGATTAGCCATCGCTATGCAGCAAAGCAATTGGGCTACGACTATAGCTATCGCAACTAATACTCCCTTCATATTTCAAATTCACCCCTATACTCCAAAGAGTATACTCCCAATTTATCTCAAAAGGATATAAACATATCGAATACTGTAGAGATGGAGTATCATCTGAATATTCGGAGAAATGATAGCAATCATATTAAAAATAATGGTGATGATATTCTGATAGAGATTTGGATTAAAGAGTATCATAAGATCTTACCAGATGGTGTTTGGTGGTATTGACAAGAAGAAATATTTTGGCGCGAATCTTTGACAGATCTACAATACAAATAATATTAGTATTATACGTGAAGAGCAGGATCTCAGACCGCTGATCAAATCTGACGGATCAAATCTGACGGCTCCTCGCTATATTGTATGGGTGAACCTGAATCGCAAACTCGTTGCATCTTTGCGCATCTGTGGTAAGACGCGATGCTCTGACCCAACCACAAAGGGCCCATGATCCTCAGGCAGCGATCATGCCCAAAGCATGAAAAACCAGTATGCTTTAAGAGTTTTTCATGCGGAGACACAGAGTAACAAAGGCTATAATCTCTGCTGGGCCCACCCACTTAATTCAGCGAAAAGCCAATCTGACTCTTGGCCATGCGTTTGACTCTATTTGATCCGACTCATCAAGAATCCCGTCTGATATACCGATCTGATATATACAAGAGAGCATCAATAGCTATCCAAGGTTGCCATGACAGAAGATCCCAGCTCCGGCATAGATCCGTCAAGATCCAGCTGCCAGCAAAACCGCCTTTGTAAAGAGAAGAGCCCCTATCTATTGCAGCATGCCTGCAATCCAGTGGACTGGTACCCCTGGGGAGAGGAGGCATTCGAGGCAGCCAGAAGGGAGGATAAACCGATCTTTCTCTCTGTGGGCTACTCCACCTGCCACTGGTGTCATGTCATGGCCCACGAGTCCTTTGAGGATCCCAATGTGGCCCGCCTCCTGAATCAGTCCTTCATCTGCATCAAGGTCGATCGGGAGGAGAGGCCGGACATAGACCAGATCTACATGGCCGCGGCCATAGCTGTCAGCGGCAGAGGGGGATGGCCATTGACCGTTATGATGACTCCTGATAAAAAACCCTTCTTCGCTGCCACTTACATACCAAAAAAAGGGCATATGGGCCTGACGGGATTGATGGAGCTGATCGCTCAGGTCAAGGAGATGTGGGATAACGATCGAGAGAGCCTCATGAGCTCGGCGAACATCATCGTGGATCATCTGAAGGGACGGCAGAGCGGCAGGGGAGCAGGCGTGCAGAAGGAGGCTCATAAGGACTCCCTCTCGGGGTCGCCATTCGATTCTTCTCTTCTTTCCCGGGGCTATAGCGCCCTCTCTTCGATCTACGATCCTGAGAATGGTGGCTTTGGCACCGCCCCCAAGTTTCCCACCCCCCATCACATATTGTTCCTTCTGCGCTGCTGGAAGAGAACCAAAAACATCCTGCCCCTGGAGATGGCCAAGACCACCCTTCAGGGCATGAGGATGGGAGGGATCTACGATCATGTGGGATTCGGATTTCACAGATACTCCACCGATCCGGAGTGGTTCGTACCCCACTTCGAGAAGATGCTCTATGACCAGGCGCTCCTGGCCATGGCCTATGCTGAGGCCTATCAGGCCACGGGTGAGGAGGAGTACGCTCAGACGGTGCGCGAGATCCTGGAGTACATCCTGAGGGATATGACCTCTCCCGAGGGAGGCTTCTACTCGGCTGAGGACGCTGATAGCGAGGGAGAGGAGGGCAAATTCTACACCTGGACCGCAGTTGAGCTAAAGGAGTCCCTGGGCGAAGAGGATTTCCGGCTATTGATCCGGCTATTCGATGTCTATGAGAGCGGGAACTATGAGGGGGAAAGAAACATCCTCAGGCAACGATCAAGCTTTAGCGATGCTGCTAGTGTCCTGAAGATCCCGGAGGAGGAGCTGTACCACCGCTCCAGCGATATGATATCCCGACTCTATTTGGCCAGAGAGAAGAGGGTCCATCCCCTCAAGGACGACAAGATCCTCACCGACTGGAATGGATTGATGATCGCTGCCCTGGCACGGGCGGCAGGAGCCCTGCAGGACCCCGATCTCGCTACGGCAGCCAGCAGGGCGGCGGACTTTCTCTTAGAGGTGATGCGGACCCCTGAGGGGCGTCTGATGCATCGCTACCGGCAGGGAGCAGATATTCAGGCCAACCTGGATGACTATGCCTTCCTCATCTGGGGATTGATCGAGCTGTATGAGGCGACATTCGATGTCAAGTATCTGAAGGCGGCAGTCCATCTGAATGAGATCATGGATAAGCACTTCTGGGATGGGGAGGCAGGGGGCTTTTTCTTCACTGCGGATGATGGCGAGGAGCTGCTGGTCAGAAAGAAGGAGTACTACGATGGCGCTCTGCCTTCTGGAAACTCCATTGCCCTCCTAAACCTCCTCAGGCTGCTGCATTTGACGGGAGATACAAGCTTAGAGGAGAAGGCCGCCCTCCTCGCTCGCTCTGCCCTTCCTGCAGTCTCCGCCCAGCCCCTGGGGTATACAATGCTTCTCTGTGCCCTGGACTATGCTCTGGGACCTACGTATGAGGTAGCCCTGGTCGGCAGCCTGGAGGACGGGGGACTGAAAGAGATGCTGGCCGCGATAAGAATTAGATTCCTGCCCAATAAAGCGGTGGTTTTAGCATCAGGAAGCGAGATCGTCATGCTCGCTCCCTTTACCAGAGATCTGGTCCCGGTCAAGGGAAAGGCCGCGGCTTATGTCTGCTCGGATCACGTCTGCCAGCTTCCAGCAACCAATGCGGCAGAGCTGATGGCTCTATTAGAGAAAAATTAGCATCCGCCCTTGAATTGGGTGGAATGAGTGCTCTGGAATATCCTCGCGAAATATCTCTGAATTCCAGGGGCCGATTTCCATTTCTTGTTGGAATAAATCGAATCTGATCCGGACGGGGGATTTCAGGGATCGGTTCAAAGGCATCTGGACGACAACGATAAATACTACATGCTGACTAGAACGCTCTTCGGGGATTTCAGATTTCAGAGATTGAAGTTGCATCCGATCCGGAGCGGCACCGTAGTCACATAAGGCACCGTAGGGTACCGTCTGGAAAAAAACCTGAATGGCAGCACAATATAGACAATGTGGACGCAAATCTGTCCAAAGCAAAAGACCTATTCTCTCACACGCAGATCGTGCGGTGATCATTTAATGAACCAACGACGGGATCAGATTCCTAAGAAGGATATAATGTACACCTTAGTGGAAGATGACTCTCAGTACATCGTCAATGAGAGCTACTTCTACAAGACTGAGCCGTACTATGCCATTGTCAAGAGTGAGAATGAGGGGATCATAACCACTCCCAGCAGCAGGGATGTTTTAGACGCCTATATCGTTCCTATATGCCTGGAGAAGGCCAAGCTGGCGGGCATCTCCGTCTGCGACTGGACTGTATCCTACCAGTTCGTGCCCCTTCCGGCCATCATCTATGGCCTGAACTACTTCTCCACTCCCAGTGAGTACTTCCTGGTGAATGATCATGACGAGGCAAAGAAGGTGGTAAAGCACATCACCAACCACGGAAGGTATCCTTTCTGCTACCAGAAGATCGCTGATACCTCTGCCGTTACCAGATGCGTCTCCATTTTCGGCCGAAGCCTGAACTGCTGTGAAGAGGTAGCAGAGATTGCGGAGAAGATCTACCAGGTCTTCAAGCTGCCATTGGTGGAGATCGTAATGGTGAAGGACAACTCTGGCACCTATAATCTCTCTTCCCTGGCGCCGGTGAAATACTCTCAATTATCCAAAGAGGAAAAAGAAATGCTCCAGGACCTTCTGGACAAGAGGGTGAAACGCTTTGAGTAAACTTGGAATCTTCGTCAATAGAAAGACATTGAGCAGCTCCTCTCAGCTCATGGCCCTGGTGAAGTGCCGGGATGTGGCAGAGAGCATGGGCCATACCGTCGAGTTCATCTTTCCCGTGGATATGAAAAAGATTCCCCGACTGGATGCGCTCTTCATCCGTGCCGACACAGATCCCATGAACACCACCTACGTGGCCGCCAGGATGGCGGAGATGTACGGCGTGCCGGTGATAGACGACCCCACATCCATCAGGATCTGCGCCGACAAGATAAACATGTACATGCACCTGCAGAAAGAAGGCGTCTCCATGCCTAAGACCAGGTTTCTGAAGAAGAGGGAATTAGATGACCAGCAGGCAAGGCAGCTTTTCGATGAGCTGGGCAGCCCTCTGGTTCTCAAAGAGCCGTCAACATCCTTCTCGGTGCGGGTGGAGAAGGTCTCGGATGTGGAGGAGCTCTTGAAGGTGGCCAAGAGGTTCTTCAAGCTATCCGACTGGATTGTGGTTCAGGAGTACATCGAGAGCCGGTTCGACTGGCGGGTGGGGGTGATCAATGGCCAGTTGCTTTACGCCTGCCGGTATATCATACCCTCGGAGACCTTCAAGATCCAGGCCTCTGTCAACGGCCATATCGTCTATTGCGATGTGGAGAGCGTGCCCGCTGATCAGGTGCCGCCAGAGGTAATAGATCTGGGAAAGCAAGCGGCAGGGGCTATCGGTAAAGGATTGTATGGAGTGGACATAAAAGAGAGCAACGGAAAGCTCTTCGTCATCGAGGTGAACGACAATCCCTCTCTGGAAGGGGGAGAGGATGAACATTACCCGGAGATGTTCGGACAGATCATCTCTCATCTCGTATCCGCCCAGGCTCTGGACGATGCCCGAGACCTTTCCATGGGGACGATCTCTTCTGCCGGTCTGATGGGCAGATATCAGCAGGAAGCTGAATTTACCTATGCACAGGTCGGCCAATGGGGCGAGAGCGACATCTACTCCAGCGACATCGACTCTAAAGAGGGGTAGATCAACTTTTTTATTGAATAGGCTAAATGATGATTTCGCACTATCTAAGAGATGATATTTGAATGGATGAGGACCTTTGCCAGACCCTGAGCCGGGCCTGCGATGATTGCCATCTGGCTGGTGGCTGCTGCTTTGAGGCCAGGCCTCCCCTGAGCCAGAAGCGGATTGATATACTTATGGAAAACGGCGTCAGCGCGGATGCGATCGAGTTTGTCGGATATAAGAGGCTCCGCCTCAGGCAGGATGGATTCTGTGTGCTCTTCCGGGATGGGAAGTGCAGCATCCATGATATCAAGCCTGAGACCTGCGTAGCCGGGCCGTTCACCTTTGATATTGAGGATGATATGCTGCAGATATTCCTCAAGAGGGAGAGCATCTGTCCCATGGTTCGATTCCTAAGGGCTAACCGGAAGGCATACGATGCCCTCTTCGAGACCTCTGTGGAGAAGATCATGGATCTGATAAGAAGCGTGCCTGAGGAGGAGATGGCCCAGATTCTACAGATCGATGAGCCCCAGACTGATCTTGTGGCGGAGATCCGGCTGGAGGACTGAAAAAGGATGCCATTGCAATTCGGGAGAGTATCCAGGGCAGCAATGCACCGGGCACAACCCGCACAATCTCATTTAGGAACGGAGCACGAGTACTCCATAAACGATAGCATCTTCCGCCCCCTGGCCATATCCGACAGGATCATCGAGAGGATAAATGGCAGGGTAGAACACGAGGTGGCCTTCGGGGGAATTCGGGTGTCCAAAGAGCTGCAAAAGCATGTCCTGGAGCTTATTCCGGCGTCTCCCGGCAACCTTGGCCGCCTGGAGGAGAATCTCTTTTCGGGACTGCAAGAGCTTTTCCGGGCGACGAAAAATGAGTACCAGTTCCTGGGCCTGGGAATGCATCCCCTGCTAACCCTGGATCAGACGACCTACTGGGATCACGATGAGCAGGACTACTACCAGGCATACGACCGGCTCTTTGGCATCAAGCAGCATGGCTGGCTGAACATCCAGGCGCTGCAGATCAATATTCCTTATAGGGATGAGCAGGAGCTGGTGGGGATGTTCAACAAGATTCGCTCGCTCATGCCCTATCTGGTGGCGGTGACTGCCTCCTCTCCCTTTGTCGAGGGACAAGTCAATTCCTATATGGACAGCCGGCTGGTGTACTACCGAAGAAATCAGTCCCAGATCCCCCAGATCTGCCGGAATGTGATTCCCGAGAGGCTGGAGGGTATCAGAGATTATGTCGAGATCAACCGCAATATCTATCGGGAATTGAAAAAGCAGCATGCTCAGATACTTTGCCACGAGTGGGTGAACTCCAGAGGGGAGATCGTGCGCTTCACCAGGAGGTGCCTGGAGATCAAGGCCATAGATGAGCAGGAGTGTCTGCATTCGGATATGGCGATCTGTGCTTTCATCATGGCCCTCCTCCGCACTGACTTGGAGCTGGAGGATAGTGAGAGCCATCTATTAGCTATGCTGGAGGATGGCATGCGTCGCGGGGTCGCCGCTATGAGGCCGGAGCTGGAGAGGCTCTATGCCCTGGCGGCGAGGAATGCCACCCGGGAGGAGCAGCGGTATCTTCCCCTGATCGAAAAGAGAATCGAGCAGGGCAGCCTGGCTGAGATCATGGTACAGAGGCAAAAGGAGGAGAAGGAGATCCTGCCCATGCTCTCTCAGCTGGCCTGGTGCTTGAAGGAGAATATCCCTTATTCTGCTGAGCCGAGGCGCTGCGGATGAGTGAGATGCTAATGAAAGGCGTTATTTAGGTCAACCGACAACTGGACTGACAGCATGGGAGAAGGATCTTGATCGCCAGGAGAGCAGAGGAGATTACGCCTTTCATTGTGATGGAGGTTTTAGAGAGGGCAAGGGAGCTGGAGAGGCAGGGAGTGGATGTCATCCATCTGGAGGTGGGGGAGCCGGATTTCGATGTCCCTTTAGCGGTCAAGGAGGCGACGAGAAAGGCTCTGGACCTGGGATTGACCCATTACACCCACAGCCTGGGGGATCTGGAGCTGCGGGAGGCCATTTGCCGGCATTATGAAAAGACCTATGGCGTTTTTATAAAGCCCGAGCAGGTGGTGGTGACCTCAGGCACCTCGCCGGCGATGATGCTTGTCTTCTCCGTTCTCCTGGAGAGGGGCCAGGAGGTGGTACTCTCCGATCCAGGCTACTCCTGTTATCCCAATTTCATAAGCTTCCTGGGGGGAGTGCCGGCAAGGGTTCCGGTCTATGAAAAGGACGGCTTCCAGCTGAGGGCGGAGGCGATCCGAGAGCGGATCGGGGACCAGACCCGGGCCATTCTGATCAACTCCCCCTCCAATCCCACAGGAAACCTCCTCTCTGGGGAGAACATGAAGGCCATCGCCGGGCTCGGCCCATACATCATCTCCGATGAGATCTATCACGGACTGGTTTATGAGGGAAAGGAGCATTCCATCCTGGAGTTCACAGATCATGCCTTTGTGCTGAACGGCTACTCCAAGCTCTATGCCATGACCGGGCTGAGGCTGGGATATCTGATCGCTCCGGAGAGGTTCGTCCGGCCCATTCAGAAGATGCAGCAGAACTTCTTCATCTGCGCCAGCTCCCTTGCCCAGAGGGCGGGAATTGCTGCTTTAGAGGAGACCGGCCCGGATGTGGCAGAGATGAAGAGGATTTACAATCAGCGGAGGAAGTTCATGGTCCGGCGATTGAGAGAGATGGGCTTTGGAATTACCGTTGAGCCGACGGGAGCTTTTTATGTCTTCGCCAATGCTCAGCATTTCTCTGGAGATTCTTATGCTCTGGCCTTCGATATTCTGGAAAAAGCCCATGTGGGAGTCACTCCGGGTATTGACTTTGGGCCCAGTGGAGAAGGATACTTGCGGTTTTCTTATGCCAACTCCCTGCAGAAGATAGCTGAAGGGCTGGAGAGGATTGAGAGGTATTTGAAGGGATGAGAGCTGGAGATAATTTAATGATCATTGCCCTTCTTGCCCCGGTAAATCGATCCCATTAGCCACCGGTATGATTTCAAAGGAGTCCGATCTATTCATGCTTTTCAGTGGATGACGCGAGTCGGCCCTCCGGGCTGCGGCCAACGAGACCCCCTCAGCGCCGGGGAGGCTTGAATAGGCAGGAAGGACGATATAAATACAATGTCTTGCTAGCGACTTGCGAGGTGAAACTGGGGCCTATGCAAGACTGGCAATCAGGCTTCGCTTCTGAGGAACGGGAATCGATCTGCCTATCTTTTTTGCAGTCTCCAGCCATAGTTTCATGGCGATCTTGACTTCCTGCAAAGCCCTTTCCTCTGTCTCGCCAAAGGCCGAGCAGCCAGGAAGCTCAGGTACAACGGCGATGGAGTAGATGATGGGAACGCACATTTTTTATCCCTTATGCCTTCTACACTCTTCAAATCAATTAGTCGATAGCCACTCCTCGCGGGAAATCCCACCTTCTCGAAGTATCTCAACTAGCAAGCTTATGCCTATTTCTTGTTTATGAGGATTGGGAATTCTGATGCGAGCGAATCCTCTGACCATGAATGAATGATCCGGTCCGGCGTACGGCCCAGAGAATCCCAGGCTTTTCAATCGTTTGATCAGATCCCGACGAGATACTGCAGTGAGCCTACTCGGCAACAGTCACCGACTCCTGCGGGGTGCTGATGGTATGGCCACCGATAGGAGGGATTGGATGCCCCAGCCGGACACCTAGAAGTATCCACTCTTCGATAACTCCAATAAGCCTTTTTCTGGCCTCTTCTACCGTCTTGCCCGTTGCCCATGCGCCGGGAAGCTCAGGGACCGATACAAAGATCGGCTCGTCTTCTCCTTCAAGCGTTTTATAGACTGCTCGCTCCAAGGATGCCTGAATGTATTCTGCGAACATATCATGACTCTATTTCCCGGAGGGAATTTAAAAGTAGTTATGTGCGTGGCCGCCACCACCGCCCCCAGGCGAGGATCATAAAAGGTGATTGCTGCTGCAGCGGGTGAGCTGTGCTATTTGTGCAGTGCCATGCCATAGCGCTAGATGGCACCTCTGCACGATCAGCAGCGAGCCCCTGGGGATGTCGGGCAGAGGGGGCAGCGGCTCGGCGGGAGTGATGGGCGAGGAGACCGCGATGGAGTAGATGATGTGTACTGTCAATTCACATTCCTCCAAGATCCAGGCCTTCCTCCTGCCACTCTACTATTGGTGCTCCAATCAGGCAACCTCTTTCATTTTGAGTTCGACCTCACCCGCTGCAATGGGCTTTGCCAGGAGTCTTCCTTCACGAAAATCCTTGACAATCTTGTCGATCTCTCTGGAGGCTTCTGGTGTCAGGTAAGCCTCATCACAGATATCGCATATAAGGGCGGGTACATTCTTGATCACTAATACTCCATCATCAACCCTGGTGAGATACTCTGTCTTGCCCCGATGCAATCTTCCTCGACCGCAGTTGCAGATATCAGGAATCAATTCATTCTTCTCGTCATATTGTCTTTCCATTCTCCATCCTCCGGCCAGTAGACTGTGATTATTCGCAGATGGTTTTCGCAGAGAGCTACCACGGCGTGACAATATCGCCAGCCAGCTCTGCCAGCTATGAGAGCAGAGGGGCACGGCCTGCTGTCTGGATAGTCCTCTATTATACTTCCATCCAATATCAAATTAACTAAATCCTCAGTAGAAATGCCCCTCTCATCCATTCTCCTGTGGGCATGAAATGTTATTATATAATTATTCAGCAAGATTTGCTCCTTGATCTTGTCTATCAGCATTCCTCTGCCTCCTCCCTTTCGACCATTTACTGATACATTTAATACTATTTGGTATTAAGGATCTTCTGGAGAAAGAACAATAGCATCTAACCTGGCGCGACAGGCCTAAAAAAGGTTAGTATTCTCCAGGCGGCCCCGGTAGAACTGTATACCTGCATGCAGTTCAAGCCTGTAGCTCTATTTCTCCGTCGGGAGCGTCACATCCACCACCTGGCCCACCTGTCACTGCATGGCCCTGCGATCCCGCCCACCGTATCGAGGAGAGATGCTCTTCATTGAGATCCTCAGAAAGTTTATAGTGATTCTTCACAATTATTGGTTGATATGATCGATCGCCTTGAGCCCCAATCCATCACAATGGTTCAGTCGCTGCCTGAATGGGAATCCATATTAGGAGAGATAGAAATGGCTGGATTCTTTGGCCTTAATTTGACCGCCACCGGCCCCGATCCTCTGAGCTATGATATACAGAGAATCTCTCTCGCCGTTCCCAATGCTCCCAGCAGCAGCACAGTCTATACCGTCGATATAGCTGACCGCCCTGAGCTGAAAGAGGGCATCATCGGTGACCTGGCTGGGCTCTTGGAGAACGGGAGGATCAAGAAGACTCTGCACGACTCGAAGTTCGTTCTCTCATTCATCAGGGCAAGAGCCGGTCGAAAGCTGAACTTCTGCAGCGTCTTTGATATCATGCTCGCCTCTCAGATCTGCTGGTCTGGGTACTACTATCTGACTCCATCCGGCAATCCCAAAAATCCCTGGACGAAGAGGCTTGTCGATCACAGTCTGGCCTCTCTGGCGGAAAGGCATCTGGGAATCATTCTGGATGAAGAGGGTTGCCCTGCCCAAGGAGCGGCCGCCCTTTTGCCGCTTCATGATATCCTTGCGGAGCTATTGGCCAAAAACGATTTGCAGAGGGTGGCAGACCTGGAGTTTCGCGCAGCTATTGCCCTGGTGGAGATGGAGATCTCGGGGATTGGCCTGGACTCCTCTGGAGCAAGAGAGCTCATCGACCAGGAGGAGGATGAGATCATCGATCAGATCTGGAGGATGCAGTATGAGGCAGAGAGGAAGGGATTTGTCACAGTCTCATTTGACGGCAAAAGGCTCTGCTATTACCTGAATCCCGACCGGCAAGAGGATGTTATGGCCTTTCTGGCGAAGAGGGGCTACCGGCCTGCCAACACCAAAGCGGAGGTCCTGAAGAGCCTTGCTGCAGCAGGCTGCTCTTTCGCTGAGGCTCTTATGCGCTACAGGCATCTCTCCTATAATCTGCTGTTTCTGAACAAATGGCTGGAGAAGGTTCATCCTCTGGACGGCAGGGTTCATCCTCAGTACTTCCAGATTCCCTCCTCTACGGGGAGAATCAGCTCTCGCCATCCCAACGCCCAGCAGATCCCTCGCAGGGGAGATGATGCCCCGGCAATTAGGAGGCTATTTCGTCCGGCTGCAGGCAAAAGGTATGTCAAGGCCGACCTCTCCAATATCGAGCTGCGCATAATGGCCCGTATCTCCGGGGATGAGGCCATGCAGGAGGCCTTTATGAACAGCGTCGACCTGCACCGTCTGACTGCTTCCCGGATCAGCGGAACTCCCTTTGAAGAGGTGACTGATTCGCAGAGGCAGGCGGCCAAGGCCATGAACTTCCTTCTCATCTATGGAGGATCGGCGAAGAGCTTACAGTGGCGCATCCTCTCCGATTATGGCGAATTCATCTGCCTGGATGAGGCGGAAGAGCGCCTGGAGAAGTTCTTCTGCAGCTATCCGGGAGTGAGAGAGTGGCAGAAGATGCAGCTATCCCAGATGAGTTACACTATGCAGCACCACTTCCATAACTGCGTGCGTGGATTCTTCTCCCTGCCACTGACAGCCACCAGAACGATCCTCGGGCGGAGGCGGATCTGGCCGCGCTTTGGGGCAGGGATCACCGCCAGCAAGTTCCAGATGTACAATACCCCCTGCCAGGGGACGGGAGCGGATCTGATCAAGCTGGTGATGGCTGAGGTCTATGAGAAGCTGTCGGACGAGGAGGCGAGGATAATAGGCTCTATCCATGATGAGATCATCCTGGAGGTTCCCGAGGATCGAGCAGAGGAGTATGCTTCAAGGCTTAAGGAGATCATGGAGAGGATAGGATCCCAGATGCTATATCCAGTGCCTGTGAAGGCTGAGGCGAAGGTGATGAGAACTTTAGCGGAATGATCTGGCAAATTTTTTTTGAGGGCTGTATTCGCTGCGTCGATGGTTTTGGATTGAGATATATTAAATAGAAAATTCTCTTAGAAGGATAAAAATCTCGGGGCGGGCCTGGCTAAAGTCTTGAGCTGCTTTTATGAGGCTCGAAGGATATTGGATATAATGATTTCCCGAATCAAGTGCTGTTATCAAGGTTATTTTGATTTACACAGACTGTTTTTTAGTGCACGCCGCGAGTCGGCCCTGTGGGCCTCCCGCGCTAATGCCCTGGGCCCCCTCAACGCCGGGGAGGCTTGGGTACAAACGAAGCTGGCCGTTGATGGTCTTAGATACAACAATACGAATATTATTTGTATGTAGAATGAAAGTGCAACGTAAAACTCATATGCAAAAGCGAATGTTTAAGTATTTTATAATTAGCATCGAATTTTACAGGCGGACAGGGCCACTTCTTAGCAGAAATGGATAGAAAGGAAACTGGCTGGGATGCGAGCATTCACATTAACGGGTTTCAATTGGGCCACTTCTTAGCAGAAATGGATAGCCGCTGCCGGGGCGGCGGCCGCTAGGCGCGAATCCGTTCGTTTCAATTGGGCCACTTCTTAGCAGAAATGGATAGGGCCCATACTTCCCTTGCCGGGGATTAAAGATGGCTGTTTCAATTGGGCCACTTCTTAGCAGAAATGGATAGCCGGCTGGCATAGGACAGCAGAGGTAAAGAGAGCGGTCGGGTTTCAATTGGGCCACTTCTTAGCAGAAATGGATAGATGGATATCAGGGAAATGAATAAGAAGCTTGAAAAAGGTTTCAATTGGGCCACTTCTTAGCAGAAATGGATAGACCGATCCAGTTCTACGGGAAAAACGGAAACAGTAGCGTTTCCCATGGAAAACCAAAAAA
>NZ_DAKC01000105.1:0-33891 GCF_002496465.1 Methanosaeta sp. UBA356
GGGGGGCTGAAGAAGGCAAGCAAGCTGCCTAGATCCAAGCTGCCCAAGCCAGGCAGCTCAATTGTAATCTAGAGATCGATCAGCGCTGTGAGCCAGTCCGCTCCGCCAGCAGGAACCGGCTCCAGCTCTCCAGTTGATTTGTTTAAGGCGTAGCCTGAAGGCACGCCGCCCCAGCTCCATAGCCCTCCGTTCTGTCCTCTAACCTGATCCAGCGATTCATTCTCGCTACTGGTCTGGTCAATGGTTAGATTTGCCACCGTCTGATTCTCTGTCCTGCTGTTCATGCCATCCAGTATCGCTTTGCCCGCGCTTCCATCCAGCTTCATGGGAGCTGCCAGGCAGCCCGCACCTAAAAGCAGGAAAGCCAACAAGTATATCACCAGTTTTTTCATATCAACCACACCTCATCGTTCGGCCTCGGAGGCGCTCATTCTGCTCTGAGCGCCTCGATCGGATCGAGCTTTGCCGCTTTATTCGCCGGATAATAACCGGCAATGGTGGTGGTTAGGACGCCGAACAGAACGCCCAATACTATCGACTCGGGGGTTATGGACGATGGCAGCCCGGCCAGAGAGCCTATGAGAAGAGATGTTCCCATCCCTAGTATTATTCCTATCAGGCTTGAGACCATTCCTAAGACTCCTGCCTCCAGCAGATACTGCCTGCGAATGTCCTCTACTGTCGCCCCCAGGGCGAGCATGGTCCCAATCTCCCTGATCCTCTCCTTTACGGTGAGCATCATCACATTGGCGATGCCGATTCCCCCCACCAGCAGTGATATGGCCCCGATTCCCGCCAGGGCGTACTTGATCATGGAGAGGGTGCTCATCAGGGTGCTGAGCATATCCCGGGCGGTGGTGGCATCATAAGCCTCGTCCTTATGGTAGCGACGAAGGTCGTTTATGATCCTCTCGATTATATAATCCGCCTGATCGGGATCGGAGACTGTGACCTGAAAGGTCTGATAGTAGTAGTTCTCCTCATCCAAGAGCTCTTCCATGGCTTTATGAGTGACATACATGGCATTGTCAGCGCTATCTCCCATACCACCGCCAAAGCCCGAATCCTCCTCTTCCTCCAGCACCCCTACCACAGTGAAGTCCATGGGCTGGTCACGATAGTACAGTCGGATCTTGTTCCCTGGAGTGACCTTCATGCGAAACATCACCTGGGATATGCCATTGCCTATCACTATCGACCTGTAATCCGAGCCCGAGAGCCACCTGCCCTGTGCCACCTTTTCCTTCAGATCCTGCTCTTTGTCCGGGTCCACCCCGGTGAGGCTGCCGGAGCTGTTAGTGTTCCTGAAGGAGATCACCACGCTGGCCCCTGTCTGTGGTGCGACATTCTTGACCCCCACAACGTTCTCTAAAACCTTGGTGTCCTTATCAGTGAACTTAGCGGGCTCAGCAGCATTTCGGCTTCCTGGCTCCCCGTCCGGCCCGCCAAAGCGAGCGCTGCCTGGAATTACATGGATCACATCCAGGTCCAAGGTGGAGAACTGGCTGGAGACACCAGAGTATAGCCCCTCCCCCACTGAGAGCATCACCACAATCGCCAAGACGCCGATGATTATTCCCAGGGAGGACATGAGCGTCTTGAAGCGATCGCTTCTGAATCCCAGGGAGATGAACTCCAGCATATCCTGCAGTCTCATTCTCGCCACCCAACAAGGCTCAGGCTCATTTCAGATCCTTCAAGATGACCCCTTTCCCCCATCGCCATTCTTCGAGAGCCTCTTTTTTCGGTAGAGGTAGCCCCCAGCAGCCAAAAGGACCAGGGCACCAATGGCCATGAGCAGGAGATTGTTGTTCGGCCGGTCAGCTTGCAGAGGCGGGGTGTAAGTGGCGATGTAAGGCTCTGACTCATGCCAGGTATCGCCGTTCTTGAACTCAGCCACAAAGCTGACATTGGAGGGATTTCGGGCACTCTTCCCCAGATCGGTGTACTCCACACCAAAACTGATGGTGAAGACCTCATCCGGGTCCATCGTGCCGATATAGTACCTCTCCGGGGAGAACCTCATTCCCTGGGCTGAGGGCACTATGGTCACGGCGTTGAGGGTGTTCTCCCTGGGGTTGGCCACATTCAGGTTAACGGTGGCCTTGGAAGGGGTCGTGGATGGGGAGGAAGAGGTTGAGTCGATGATGGCCATGCTCACCGCAGATGGATCGACCTTGATCGGAATATTGCGGTTGATGGTGATCATATCGTAGCCCCCCAGAACTGTAAAATCAAGAAGGGTAGTGCCGGCGCTCACGTTCTCCCCTGCCCTGACCTTATAGAATACGGTGATTTGATCGTTCGGACCGACCATTCCCAGGTCATAGCGATAGGGATCGACGACCTCCAGCTCAGAGGTGCCCTGGAGCAGTGTACGATTGATGGGAGTGGATAATAGGACATTTGAGGAGAGGCTTGAGACCCCTGCATCCTTTCCTACGCCGTAGGCTGCTGCTCCGTTCTGCATCTGAATGGCTAAAATCGCCTCATCCCCGGGCATGAGCACTGCGGGAGTGGTACTGCTCTGGATATTCACTGGCATGCGATACTCATATCCTCCTGCCAGGCCCGTTATCAGAAGCGCCAAAATGATGATTAGTATTCTCTTCATCTAGCAATTCTCCAAAATTCGTCCGTCTCTGAGCCGGATGACCCGGCTGCAGTTCTCTGTTATCTCCGGATTGTGGGTGACCATGATGATCGTTCTGCCCTCCTCATGCAACTGGTTGAGGATTTTCATGACCTCATCGCTATTCTTTAGGTCCAGGTTGCCCGTGGGCTCATCGGCTATTATGATCTGGGGATCGTTGGCAAGAGCTCTGGCTATCGCCACCCTTTGCCGCTCCCCGCCAGAGATGTTCTGGGGGCCGAAGTCCGCCCGGTGGGCGACATTTATGCTCTCCAAGAGCTTCATGGCCCTCTCTCGTCTCACCCCGCGGGGGACTCCGCGCAGCATCATGGGAATTTCCACATTCTGCAGGACCGATATCCGGGCGATGAGGTTGAAGGTCTGGAAGATGAAACCCATCTCCTCCCGCCGGATCCTGGCCAGCTCCTCGTTCGGCGTCCGGCTGATATCCTTGCCCAGCAGTAAAAAGCGGCCGCTAGTGGGCCGGTCCAGGCAGCCGATGATGTTCAGCAGGGTGGACTTGCCGCTGCCAGATGGCCCCATCAACGCCACGAACTCCCCATTCTCTATCTCCAGATCTATGCCTTTCAAAACAGGATATTCGCTCCTGCCGATGAGATAGGTCTTACGGATGTCCTTCAGCTCTATAAGTACAGGAATGGCACTCAGCTCTCTCTTATCTTTTTTATCTTCATATATTTTCCGTTAGCCTGTCAGGCTGCCCCTTTTAGAAGCCCGGTTGAGCATTTTCATTGCTGGCCATGCCCTCCGACCGATCGGCTTTAGGAATCGTCCAGACGGGCAGGCCGTGATTGTTCCGGGTCAGGATGAAACCCAAGCGCCTCAGCTCCATTCTGGCCTCCTGGGGGCTCAATCCGCAGGCCTGGGCCACGCGCTTCAGTTCGCCCCGATCGAGGATCTGGCCCCTCAGACATGGTTTATGCTTTAAGTATTCTCTGATCGCTCTCATGATCTGACTCCTTATCAATCAGGTGCTCTGCCTAGACAGTGGATCAAACCGGGATGGAACGATATTTAAAAAGCGAGGCGAACGAACTTGCTCATCCTGAGAGAGTCTGGCGGTAAATCCCTTGGAGAATGTTCTGTTTGGAGATTTGATGGCTTAGATGGTTCGGTTCAAGCAATCTTGCCAGATCGAGAATACGCTGTTTTTGGGAGAGGTCGATGGATTTTTTGAATGGAAACGAAATCTATCCAGCACACAAAGGACTCAAAGACCGCACCAAAGGATTATTGGGCTATCAAGAACTGGATTAACCTTTGCGAGGCCTTTGTGCTCTTTGTGGCTAAAATCCGTTATCTGTAATCCAATCAAACCGATCTACGACGAGTATGAACCAGGCTCCTCGCTATGTAGCACGGGTGAACTTTGAATCGCAAATTCTCTGTATCTTTTCGCCTCTGTGGTGAACCGCGATGCTCTGACCCAACCAGAGAGACGCAAAGGAACAAAGGCCATAATCTCTGCCGGATCTCACCCATATAATTCAACAAAGAGCCGATTTAAGAAACGGAGAAGATTCAGGCCCCTGCCCGGATCGCCTCCCTCCCCGCCGCCAGGGCTTCCTCCAGCCTCTCTGTATCCGGCCCGCCGCCCTGGGCCAGCCCCCGGCCTGCCACCGACGAGCAGAGCCGCTACTTTAAGCAGAAAGTTCTAACCTGTCCGGACGCCTTTATCCCATCAACTCACAATTATCCATGCTTTTGCAATTTTAATACTAATATTTTTAAACCTCTTCTCCAGCGCTTTAATCCCATAATCGTTTAATCAGTGATAGCTCCTGAGATCCTTATCGCGGTCTCAGTTACCACTACGAAGCGACCGGATAGATCCGATTCATCCAGGGAAAGGACCTTTTTCATCATCGATATCTTATCGGATGGACCACAATAAGCGCTGCGAAGCAATATAATCCCGCGATGAGGCAATTTCATTCGAAAGATCATATCTCCAAAATCCTTATCCATGGTTACTACTATGCGCCCTTCTGTGCAGGCTTTTTCAAGGATGCGTTCGTCTTCCCACCCCCGGCAATCCTCGAAAGCAGAAGATGCATCATGATTATTATCACGCAGCCAGCGGACGACAGAAGGTCCCACACACTCATCCACCAGGAATCGCATCTAAACGGCCTCAGCGCCGAGGGGAACAAAAGAGGCATCCTGCAGGCTCTTAGAGGCAAAGAGGAGACAGGCATATATGTCGTCCTTTGCCAGGCCGGGATATTCTTCCAGAATCGCCTCCATACTGATGCCATGAGCCAGGAGTCCAAGGATGTACTCCACTGTAAGTCTTGTACCTCTGATGACAGGTTTGCCCACCATTATCTTGTGGTTTATAGTTATCCTTTCCAGCAGCTCTTCGTTTTTCACAATGATGCTATTTGATGCTCTTTTGATATAAATGTAAGGACCGCCAAAAATATGCTGATCGCTCGCCATAAAATCTGATCATCAGCGAGCATTCAGAGAGGGAAAATATTAATAAACGGAGAAAATCAGGCCCCAGCCCGGATCGCCTCCTTCCCCGCGGCCAGGGCCTCATCCAGCCTCTCTGTATCCGGCCCGCCGCCCTGGGCCAGCTGGGGCCTGCCGCCGCCCCCGCCGCCCAGTACTTTGGCTGCTGCCTTGATTATGCTCCCCGCCTTGACGCCCTTTGAGAGGCCAGACTGGCCCACGGCTGCTACCAGCTTTCCGGTCTTCGAACCCAGCAGGGCCACGCAGTCCTCTTCCGCCAGAAGGGCCGCGGCCTTGAGCAGCTCATCGATATCCGCATTGCCCATCTTCTGCACAATGACCCGCAGGCCGTCTATGGTCTCCGCCTCGGAGACCAGGGTCTTCAGCCTGGCTATTGCGAGGTCCTCTTTTAGCCGCTCGATCTCCTTTTGCTGCTCCTTCCACTCCTCGAAGAACCTCTCCGCAGTCCGGGGGAGCTGCTCATTTGGCACCCGCAGGATGCCTGCCGCACCGGCCAGCAGGTCGTCCCTGGCCTGAGACGCTCGCACAGCCGCCTCTCCGGCAGCAAACTCTATCCTCTCCACCCCGTCCTGGACTCTCTCCGCCCTCAGGATCTTGATCATTCCTATCATGCCGGTATTGGTGACATGAGTCCCTGCGCAGGCCTCAATGTCGCTTCCCACCCGCACCACCCGGATGAGCTTCCCCGGCGGCACACCGCCCTGGTAGAGCTCGAAGCCGAAGAGCTTCTCCGCCTCGGTGCGGGGGAGAAACTGGGTGTCCACCGGGACCAGCTCCATCACCCTGCGGTTGGCCTCCAGCTCTATCGCCTTCAGCTCAGCATCGGTGATCCTCTTGAAGTGAGATATATCCAGCCGAGCCCGGTCCTCGCTCTTCTGGGCCCCCGCCTGCCATATGTGCTTGCCCAATACCCTTTTGGCCGAGTCGTGTACCAGGTGCGTGGCGGTATGATGCCGGGCATGGGCCAGACGGCGAAGCATGTCCACCTTTCCCTTAACGCGATCCCCTTTGGCCAGGCAGCCGGGCTCGGCCAGCTTATGCAAGACCACATCCCCTGACTTCTGGACGTCTGTTACCTGGAACAGCTGCCCATCCTTCTCCAGGGTGCCATGATCAGCAGGCTGGCCTCCACCCTCCGGGTAGAGAAGCGTCCGGTCCAGGATGGCCGCCCCCTCCACCACATCCAGAACTTCTGCATCGAACTCCTGCTCGAATGGATTCTCATAGAAGAGCAGCTCCGTCTTGCCCGGTATGGGAGGCTTTTTCTCCTCCACCGGCTCCGCCCGGATGTGCTTTTTCGCAACCAGTGAATAGAAGTTGTCCGGCAGCTCCACCTGAGCTCCCATCTGCACCGCTGCCTCGCGGGCGATCTCCGGAGGGATGCCGTGCGTATCATAGAGGGCGATCATCTCCGAGAGGGGCACAGGCTCATTCTTCTTCAGATAGCTCTCCGCCGTCTTTCGGACCAGACGCATGCCCTTCTCCAGGGTCTCGGCATACTTCTGCTCCTCCTGGTCCAGGATCTCCCTGATGGTAGCGAAAGACTCCTCCCAGTCTGGATAATCCAGGCGTGAGATCTGAAGTTGGACCAGGTCGGCCAGGGGCAGTCGCAGGCCCAGCTCTTTCATCAGCCGCAGAGTGCGGCGAATTACCAGCCGGGAGAGGTAGCCGCCCTTAACATTGGAGGGGATGATACCGTCCCCCAGCATATAGGCCAGGCAGCGGGTGTGATCGACCACCGCATAGACCCGCTCCATGGGAAGAATGGCCTTCTCCAGCCGCTCGGGATCAATGCCTATGCTGCCTGCGATCTTCGCCCGCAGGTCAGACATACTGTACTCGTCCAGGTCCACCATTCCAGCCAGGCGGGCGTTCTGGGCGAAGATCTCCGCATACTCCGGGTCATCCAGGTTGTGCTCTACGCCCGCCAGGTCTGCCACCTGCCTGACCAGGTCAGGGAATATGGCGTCATAGATGGTGGGAGCACCATTGGAGGCCCAGACGAACCTCTCCAGGCCGTAGCCGGTGTCAACGATATAGTTTTTCATCTTCTCATAGCGCTCGCCCTTGATCTCGACAGCGCCCGCAGGCGCGGCCACCAGATCCATGAACACCAGGGTGGCCAGCTCCAGGCCGCCCACCATAACCTCCACGCTCGGCCCGGCGTTCCCCCCACCCGCCCAGGGATTCTCCTTGTAGGTGACCGCCAGAGGATCCATCCCCAGGCCAACGAGCAGCTCGTCACAAAGCCGCACAGTCCGGTCCTTCCAGTAGATCTCCTTATCGGGGGTGTTGAATACGTGGTGGGCCATCATCTCAAAGGTGGTGAGATGCCGCCCGCTCCGCCCCACTGAATCCAGGTCGTCTAAACGGATGCAGGGCTGGCTGATGGTCAGCGGATTGGCTGGCGGCGGTACCTGCCCTGAGGTAACAAAAGGCTGAAAATCGGCGATGGAAGCAATGGTCAGATATATGTCATCTCGCCACCTGGCCGCCACCGGATACCTCTTGATCCGGGTATGTCCCCGGGCCTCGAAGAAGCCCAGGTAGTGCTCGCGCATTTCATCCAGGCTATGCTGGCGCTTGAATATGGGAGAGCCAATGAAGGTATAGGGATCACAGGGCGGATCACCGCAGGTATTCCTGCTCCCGTCCCTTGTCCAGAAGAATTTACCGCATTTCTCGCACTTCTTATGATGGAATCCTTCCTCAATGAAGAAGTCCAATCGATATTCGTCCTCGGTGAACATGGCACATCAGCTTTTGCCGGGAGAAGGACGAGGATTGCTAAAAGGTTTTCCAAATGGCCAGACGTTGCTGACCATCAGAATAATCTCTCGAATCTCGCCTCTAGTTCACCCTCATGACCTTCAGCAGGGAGACCACTGGCACTCCGGCGATCTCTTCAGTGCCTTTCTTGTCGATCAGGACGGCGATGGCATTGATCCTTGCCCCGTGCTCATCCAGATATTCCACTGCCTCCTCCAGGGTCTGACCGGATGTCACCACATCATCGACGATGATGCAGTCCTTGTCCTGGACATCGGAGAAGTTGGAGCTCAGGTTGCCCTTGGCCCTCTTGTTCTCCTGGGCGATCATCTGTTTGCTGGGGGTGTAAACTGCCAGCTCAGCTGCCAGGTCGTTTGCCACCATGCTGGCAATTGGCAGGCCGCTCAAGGCGATTCCCACCACCACATCCACGCTGCTCTCATTGGCATCCAGGGTCTCATAGATGATGTCGGTCATGGCCTCGGATATGTGGTTGAGCCTGAAGGCGCTTCGGCCTATAGCCGACCAGTCCACCGATATATCCTTGGGGCCGGGGGAGGTGCTCGTCTTCTCGGCATGGGTTAAAAGCCAGGTCACCGTCTCTCCGGATACATTCAGCTCCTCTGAGATCTGACCCTCTACCAGTCCTTCTGCCTTAAGTTCCGTTGCCTTCTTCATCAAATCTTCAATATTTTTCATCTCATACACCTTTTCTTCTTTCGGGCGGGAGTTCCGCAATCAGGACATGCTTCCCCCTCGAATCTCTGGCCGCAGCCCTGGCACCTCTGGACATATTTACGCTTTTTCTTTATCCGGGGCTGGCCGATGGGCTCGATCTTCAGGCCGAGGTGAAGAGCGACGTTTTGCAGAGCATAGTCGTCGGTAGCGAGAGTAGCATTATACTCCAGTGCCTTGGCCAGAACCTCCAGATCGGCCGCCGAGAGAGAACGAATGTCACCCGTCTGTTCAGCCGCATCTCTGGCCGCTTTCAGGGCAATAGTGGTGGGGCTCTCCACCCGGGTCTCATATATATGGAGCCGGGACCTTGCTCTTATATCCTTTAGCTCCGCCTCCACCGCCGGGACGGTGATCAGCTCCCCTTCTGGCCTCTTGCCCCAGATGAACACCGAAGCGTCCGCTACGGTCATACACATGCAATTGCTCTTCTTGTTTATAGTACTTGGACTTTTCCCGGACCAAAACGCTATTATCATATAATGAGGTCTGGAAATCCGATGGCCAAGAAAGAGAAGAAGTCTGGCAGAAAGGATGAGCGAGGGCTGGCAGCGGAACAGAATAAGATGACGGCGCCAAAGGAAGCGGAGACGAAAACGAAAAAAGAACCGGCCAGGCCTAAGACAGCTGCCGACAGGAAGAAAGACCGCCGGGATGGGATAGTGAAGACAGTGTTCGCCGCCGCACTGGGAGTCCTGTCAGGCTTTGCCTGCTACTATATTGCCAGCACCACGGGCGAGAATCCATGGGAGATAGGCGAATTCCCCTGGCATTTCATATTGCTATCAGTGATCCTGGTCACCTCTCTATTCCAGAGGGTCGCCTATCCCCTGCTGAAGATAGATGCAGCCAGCTTCAAGACCAAAGACTGGCTATACGTGGAGTTCATTGTAGTTGACCTCTGGCTGGTCACATGGACAATACTGCTCAATTGAGGTAGAACATGAGGATAGCTATCATCAATCGCGACCGATGCCAGCCGAGAAAATGCTCTAAAGAATGCGAATACTTCTGCCCGCCGGTCCGCACGGGCGACGAGACCATCGTGTTTGCAGATGGCAAGCCCCTCATTACTGAGAACCTCTGTGTTGGCTGTGGAATATGCGTACGCAAATGCCCCTTTGGAGCCATCACCATCACCAATCTGCCCGAGGAGATGGAGGATCCAGTTCATAGATACGGCCAGAACGGCTTTGCCCTTTATGGCTTGCCTGTGCCGATCGAGGGAAGGGTCACTGGTCTTTTGGGCCCCAACGGCATAGGAAAGAGCACGGCGATATCCATTCTCTCCGGTATTCTCCGGCCGAACCTGGGCAAAGACGCATCCTGGGAGGAGGCGCTACAGCGCTTCTCCGGCTCCATCCTGGGAGACTATCTGAAGAAGGTGGTGGATAAGGGGATCAAGACCTCTTATAAGCCTCAGTATGTTGATCGCATCCCAAAGAGCTATTCAGGCATGGTTTCGGGCCTCTTGGAAAAGACTGATGAGAGGGGCGCCCTGGCCGAACTGACGGGGACTTTGGGCATATCAAAGCTCATGGACAGAGACATCTCCAGCCTCAGCGGCGGCGAGCTGCAGAGGGTGGCCATCGCAGCTGCGGCGGCAAAAGACGCTGATTTCTACTTCTTCGATGAGATCAGCCCGTACCTTGATATCCACCAGCGCATCAACTCCGCCCGCATACTGCAGAGCCTGGCCAAAGATAAGGCGGTGATGGTGGTTGAGCACGACCTGGCCCTGCTTGACCTGCTGGCGGAAAACGTTCATCTCATCTATGGCGTTCCCGGTGCTTATGGCGTGATAACCAGGCCCAAAGGGGTGCGGGTGGGCATCAACCAGTACCTTCGCGGCAACCTGCCCGAGGAAAATGTTCGCTTTCGCGACACCGCCATCAACTTCGAGGTACATGCCCCCCGAATAGAGAAGGAGATCCCATCCCTCATTGCCTATGACGCTTTTGCCATGAAGTATTCTTCCTTCCGGCTGGAGGCCGAGGCGGGGATCATCCGCCGGGGCGAGGTGGTGGGGATCTTGGGGCCCAATGGAATTGGGAAGAGCACTTACATCAAGATCCTGGCAGGAGTGGAAAAGCCAACAACTGGCAGCTTTGAAAGCCAGCTGAAGATATCCTATAAGCCCCAGTACCTCAAAGCAGACACTGAATTGACCGTAGAGGGCATGCTGAGGGGATTGACGCACGGATTTGACAGCAGCTACTATCAGGCAGAGATCCTCAGGCCCATGGGCATCGAGCCCCTCTTAGATAAGATCCTCTCTGAGCTCTCAGGCGGGGAGCTGCAGAGAGTGGCCATAACTGCCTGCCTCAGCCGGGAGGCGGACCTCTATCTACTGGACGAGCCTTCCGCCCATCTGGACGTGGAGCAGAGGATGCTGGCCGCCAAGGTCATGAGAAGGTTCGCCGAGTCCACAGAGAAGACTGTACTGGTGGTGGATCATGACATATATCTGATCGATCTGCTCAGCGAGCGCCTGATGGTCTTCGATGGCGTTCCTGGAATCCTCGGGATTGCCCATACCCCGCTGGAGATGCGCGAGGGGATGAACGCCTTCCTCAAAGGGATCGGCATAACCTTCCGGCGCGATGAAGAGACCCGCAGGCCCAGAGTCAACAAGCCGGAATCCAGGCTGGACAGAATGCAAAAAGAGCAGGGAGAATATTATTATCAGATTGAAGAAGCATGAAGTGAATGGAGAATGAGAGAATTCATCCGCAGGAATAATCCATTCAACCGCCATTTCGTGCGCAACCTGGAAGCGGGAACACTGCTGGAGATATTCCTGGTAACAGCGGTATGCTCCGTCCTGGGAATACGCTTCTTTCTCGCCCTAACAGGATATCCGAGCCTTAGCCCGGGGCATTTGCATATCGCCCATGTCCTCTTGGGCGGGGTGCTGATGATGATTGCTCTGGTCATCAATCTGGGCTACATCAACAAATCAGCCAACTATCTGGTGGCGGTGATTGGAGGCCTGGGATTTGGCGCATTCATCGATGAGCTGGGCAAGTTCATCACCGGGGATAATGATTACTTTTTTCAGCCCACAGTGGCCCTGATCTACATAATATTCGCCCTTTTGTACCTGGCAATTCAGACCTTCATCCATAAGCCAAAGCTCACCGAGCAGGAGAGGCTGGTAAATGTACTGGAGCTGGCAAAGGAAGCGGTCTTGGAGGATCTGGATCATCTGGAGAGGAGAAAAGCCCTGGCTCTGCTAAAGGAGAGCTCCCAGAATAATCCAATGACTCGAGCCCTGCAGGATCTTCTCCATAGCACCGATAGCGTGCCCATGCCCAAGATCGACATCTACACCGCCACGAAGTATCGTATGCGCATGTACTACCGGAAGCTGATCAAAAAGAGCTGGTTTATAAGAGTGGTTATGGCCTTCTTCATCTTCCAGTCCATCTTCACCCTGGGCCTTGACTTCATGCTCATTTACCTCAGGCTTAACTCGGAGAAAGGTTTTGAAGCCATATTTCCCAGCCTATCGTTCTTCGATCTGGCCGGACTGGCTGCAGCCACCCTATCCTCCATCCTGGTCATCTATGCCATTATTAAGATGAAAAGCTCCCGCCTGGAGGCCTACAGGATATTCAAGAACGCTATCCTTGTGCAGATATTCATAGTGCAGGTCATCCTCTTCTATCTGACACAATTTATTGCCCTGCTGGGCCTGGCCGGCAATATCTGCATACTTTTAGTGCTCAACTACATGATCATTCAGGAGACCAATGCCAGCAGAGGCCCGGAGAATTCCGTATGAAGATATCAGCCGGGGATCATTTCTTCCACTTGATCTTATCTCCTTTGGACTTCAGCACGTCTCCCCTTTCCAGGATCCGGATCAATTCCATAAAGACATCCCTTCCGTCAACCATCAGGTTTACATCATGCTCATCCTTGCGCAGCATGCAGCTCTCGATGAACTCATCCAAGCTCATCTTCTTGTCAGACGGTGGCGTCGCTAGCTTCTCTATCAACAATCCCAGGGCAGATATCTGCTGATATTCATCAGGATACATGTCGATGAACTCTTCATCCATATCGCTTACCAGCGGAGCGGTGAACTCGTCCACATAAAGGCCGATGGATCTGGATAAGTAGTAATCCGCATTTAGCACGAGCTCATCGGGCTCTGTATCGAAGTCACCCGGATCGGCAGGAATCTCCAGCAGCGGATCGTCCAATTTGTCGCCAATGGGCTCTCCCACAATTATGCCATTTAGGGATAGAACGGAATGAGCGAAGCTCTGGGCCTTTCCTGAGCGCAGCAAATAGTTCAGCCATGCATCTACGTTGAAATCCAAAGGTTCGCTCTCTTCTGAAGTATCCTCCGAATTCTCCTCTGAGGATTCTTCCGAAAGCTCTTCCGGAGACTCGATCTCATCGCCCTCGCATTGGGCTAAAATCTCATCCCTTATCTTCATCATCGTCGGGTCCAGCTCTTTTAAGAAGAGCTCATCGAACTCCTCAGGGGTGCTGCTCTGGGAAAGCGCGCTCTTTATCAACGACAGATCGTGCTCATAATCGCTGATATCCTCTGCCATCTCCTTGAGCCGGCTGTACCTGCCGCGAAGGCAGAATTGCTCATCTGAATCCATAACCAGGTAGGGCTTTAATTCAACTCTAATTCCCGCATCGCTGAGGAAAGTGCGAATATTAGCGGCCTCATCCTCATCATACTCTCCAAGGAAGAACATGGATTGCTGTAGTATTCAACTGGTTAAAAACTTCACGGAAAAATAGGAGGGAGGGAAAGTCGAGAAGGGTAATGAGGTAGGAGGAAAACGCCTATCGACTTTCACCGTATTCTATATAGTAATTTAACGAGATATATAGCTTTCGACGTAGACGATTCGCCTAAACCATCTCATCAAGCTCTTTCTTCAGCTTGGCATATGTCACCCGCAGATGCTCAGATATCACCCTGGTATCAGATAAGACGGGCATGAAGTTGGTGTCTCCATTCCAGCGTGGGACGATATGCATGTGAATGTGGTCGGCGATCCCTGCACCGCCCACAATTCCCATGTTAATTCCCAGGTTGAATCCATCAGGACGCATGGTCCTTCTCAAGAGCTCCACTGCCAGATCAGCAAGCTCCATCATCTCCCGACGCTCATCATCCGTCCATCCGGCGAGAGTCGAGGTATGCTTAAACGGAACCACCATCATATGACCATTGTTGTATGGATAGGCATTCAGGATGATGAAGTGGTTTTTGCCGCGGTGCAATATGAGGTTCTCTTCGTCCCTGTTCTCCCCAGGTTTACTGCAGAATATGCAGCCCTCCGGCTTCTTGCCGAGGATGTAGTCGATCCTCCAGGGTGCCCATAAATCTTCCATATCATTTCGCCCCATTCTCAAAGACGATCTTCCGTCCCACCACTTTAGGATTCCCCTCGATGAACATCTTTATCGCCCTGGGATAGGCCCTGTACTCTGCCCTCTGGATCCTGGCCTTTAGACTCTCATGGGTATCGTTCCTCTTCACCGGCACCGGCATCTGATAGATGATCGGTCCGTGATCGACATCCTCATCGACGAGATGAATGGTGGTGCCAGTCCACATCACTCCATGCTCCAGGGCCTGGCTGAAGGCATCCAATCCCCGGAACGAGGGCAAGAGAGCAGGATGTATATTTAAAATTCTATTTTTATAATGGCGAACGAATCGAGGTGACAGGATCCTCATATAGCCGGTGAGAACCACCAGGTCCACCCCTGCCCCCTCCAGATGCGACACGAGCTGTTGGTCATACTCCTCTCGACTCCTTCCCGCTGGATCCAGATACATATGACGAACACCAAACTCTTGAGCGATCCGGAGGGCTCCAGCGTCCGGCTGATCGGCTAGGACTATTTTGACCTGGGCAGGAAGATAACCATCCCGCTCCGCCAGCAGAATGTAGCGAAGGTTCTCTCCTCTTCCGGAGGATATGATGCCAATGGTGGCGGTCAAATCGATGGCTCACTTCCCAAGGGTGATCTCAATCGCGGATACATTGGTTGCCCCCCGGTCGGTGTCGAGGGTCTCGGTGGAGATATAAATTCCCATCACCCTAACATCAGGCAGAAATCTAGACCTTGAGACCTCTGCCACATCCACCGCCCTGGAGATCGCCCGCCCTCTAGCCATGATTCGGACATCCTTGGCGCCGCTGTTGAACTGGGTTACCACTGCCAGCACATAGTTCATCACAGGCTTATTGCCGACGAATACGACCTCATCTTCCGCCATTGGCTCATCACCTTAAAAATTAAATTGCACTATTCTATGATATCATAGATAAACCTGCTGATTAGAGATTACAGATATCTGCCTCGCGCTTTTATCTCCTTCACCCTCTTTAAAACTGCTTCTCCAGGGGGATAAACCTCCAAGTAGCCGGCCTTAAAGGCCTCTATCAGCTCTTCAGGTCGATCGTGGGTGCTCTCCAGAGTCTGGAAATAGACGTGCACATCCACCCCCTGGGCCTCAGTGGACCTCTCAATAAAGGAGAGGCCAAAGTCGATCAAGCAGATATCCCCCTCAACTAGAATCATATTGGAGGTGGTCAGGTCCCCGTGAATGATTCCCCCTTGGTGCAGCCTTCCCACCATCTCCCCCACCTTGCGGGAGAGATCCGGATTTATCACATCCTTGAGCTTATCTCCCCGGATATGCTCCATCTTCAGCTCAAAGCGGGATATATCGCAGATGATGGGTGTGAGAACGCCATGCCTCCGGGCATCAGAGGTGATCCTCGCCTCCCTGATAGTCCTCTCCTGGCGGATTCGCTCGTCCAAGGCAGGCAGGCGGTAGCTCTTGGGAAGCCGCCACTTCCTGACCACTCCGTCCTCCAAGGTTATGACCGCCTCTGCACCTCTTCCAATCTCCATGCTCATTTTATCTCCATGCAGTCTCCGTCTTCTTGCCCATTCCATCTGTATGCACCGATCAATTCTATTTGCATCCAGTCAGCTCCAATTGTCATCTGCGCCGATCGATTTCTATCCGGTCAGGTCATCCCTTTTCTTCCAGGCCTTGATCAGCCCCAAGCAGCCGGTGATCATCATATCTCCCGCCGGAGCTGCCGCCACCGCCCCTTTTAAAGCCTCGCAGGAGAGGAAGCTCTCCCTTCGGGGTCCAGTGATCAGAATCGACCGGACCCCATCCGGCAGGCTGCCTATATAAGAACCATGACCTCCATCGTCGAACACCTCACCCTCCTCCAGCGTTCCCCGGCAGAGCTTCTGGGTAAACTCCCTCACCTTTTCCCCTTTCATGCTCGAGGTATGATGCTCGAAGACGGCACAGATCCTTCCCTCTGACAGGATGGCAGCTATAGTATGGCTGTTTCCAAAGTTGATGATCAATGCCGGGTCCTCAATCCGCGGGTCGAGGGCGGCACCGAAGATGGCTGCAGGACCGGTGTCCATTATAAAGGGCTCAAATCCCTCTTTTATCAAGGTATCCCGCACTGCCACCATCCTGGTCATCTCCTGCGGGCACTCTTTAAAAGTGAAATCATCCAGGCTTCCGCCCGAACGGATGGCTGCGACCATATGCTCGAACCGGACCTGGCGGTTTGGCTTGCCGGGAGAGTAGCCGTGGTCCTGTACCGCCACGGCAATATCCTTAGGCAGAGATATGTCGAATAGCTGGAAAGCCCGCTGAAGAGAGGGAATGTCGATGTCTCCCGTCTCTACGATTTCTGCTGATGCCGGTGCATCCTCCTGGATGATAACTCCCAAGGCCTCAACCTGGCCCAGGTCATTATTAATGGTGGCTGCGGCTGAGGGGGTGGCAAAAACCCTCAGTCCCGCTGCCAGGTGCCACCTCACTGCCATGGTGGAGGCTCCGCCCCCCATGATGGGGCCATGCAAAAAAATGTCCCGTCCCGCCATCCTAGCCCGGCTAATCCTGTTTCCAACAATCATGGTCTGACTGGGCAGAACCATCTTGGTCGAGCCCTCGATGGGCACCCCCTCCTGGTAAAGCAGGATGTCTTGAGTCCCTGCCCCAACGTCAACCGCTAAGAGCGTCATAGATCATTCCTTCCCCTAGAGAGCTTTTGTCTGGTCCCGATTAGATGGGCTATGGGAAAAATTTTATCCTCGTCCAGAGAGGAATGGACATGATCTTAGATGTGGTGGTCGCGAGCACGTCTCGCTATACTAAGTTCGGCTCAGTTCGGGATCCGGATAGGGCAGAGGACCTGTCCGGGAAGGTGATACTAGAGAAGATAAGGATGGCGGGATATACAAGCAACTACCTGCTCGTCCCGGACGGAGTAGAGCCCATCCAGCGTGCAATTAAGACGAGCAGCGCTGATGCCATGGTGATCTGCGGCGGCACGGGACTCACCGCTTTGGACCTAACCATAGAGGCAGCAGAGCCGCTCTTTGAAAAGACGCTCCCGGGGTTTGGGGAGATCTTTCGTTGGCAGAGCATGAAGGAGGTTGGAACCCGGGCCATGCTAACCCGGGCAACAGCCGGAGTCTTTATGAAAAAACCAATATTCTGCTTGCCAGGCTCTCCCGGGGCGGCTCGCTTGGGAATGGAACTCATATTAGCAGAGATCGAGCATATCCTGAAACATGTGATGGAGTAGGGGAAAAATAATATTAATCGAATCAAAAACTATTGCCCCGGAGTAGCCTTTTATATCATTAGTACACTAATAAGCACATAGAGCTAATCACGGAGACTTGGCCAATGGAGACAGAGATTCCAGTGCGAGATATCATGACCCGACCGGTGATCACCGCTGACGCCGATCTAGATGTATTGAGCGCTGCCAAAAGGATGGGCTCGGCCAATGTGGGAAGTCTGATAATTGTATCCCGAGACAAAACCACAGGCATTTTAACGGAAAGGGACCTGGTCAGGAAGGTCATAGCCCAGGGGGTTGATCCCAGAAATCTGAAGGTGAGGGAGATCATGAGCTCACCTGTAACTGCAATCGAACCCGATGCAAGCATAAGAGATGCAGCCAACCTCATGCTCCGGGCAGGAGTAAAACGGCTGCCTGTTATCCTCAAGGGCAAGCTGATGGGCATAATCACAGATACCGACCTGGTCTCTGGCTGTTCCGTCGGATTGAATGATATCTTAAGCGATCTGTTGGAGATGCACCGGGAGAACATTCATTTCGAGCAGCCCCGAGGAACTGTGAGCGGAATCTGCGAAGTCTGCGGCCAGCTATCAGATAATCTGGAAAACGTGAATGGCGAGTTGCTCTGCTGGAGCTGCAGGGACGGAAATCGATAGCCTTAGAATGACTGCGATATGGCAAATTGCAATATGGCAATCGCGGGACAGCAGGGGAGTCGGAATGCTAGTCGAAGACATTTTCTCTAGAGATCCTCTTTATGTGGAGGACTCCACCTATCTGACCAAAGCGCGTCAGTTGATCAGAGACAACCATGTGCGGGGACTGCCGGTTGTGGATAGCAGAGTCCAGGTTTTAGGGGTTATAACCTCACAGGATGTGCTTCGGATTACCTCGACCAAATCAAATGTTACAGTCTCAGGATTTAAAGTTCAGGTACCTGCAGTGACGGGTGATACTGATGTGCTTGATGCGGCAAGGATCATGCTCAAAGAGAAGAGCAACCTGCTTCCAGTGGTCGAATCCCAGGAAGATAAAACTCTAAGAGGTGTTGTAACAATAATTGATATATTCAAGCATTTAGATATCTCTAAAGTTCCAAAAAAACCGATTGGCGAGATCATGAGCACCAAGGTGGTAACCGCCCGCCTGGACGAGCCGGTGACCAAGGTCTGGGACCGGATGGTGGAACGAGATTTTACCGGTCTGCCAATGGTGAGGGATGAGAAACCCATGGGAATTATCACGAGATTCGATATCCTGAAGAGAGGCTGGGCCAGGATCAGCAAAGAGAGCGAGACCAGACCGGTGGAAAGAATGCAATTGCCGGCTGAGAAGCTGATGAGCTCTCCTCTCTACAGCCTTGGGCCGACGGCCAGCGTTGCCGAGGCCATAGAGCTGATGCTCAAGCACGATGTGGGCAGGGTATCGGTGGTAGACGAGGGAAGGATTATGGGGATAGTGGATAGAAGCGATCTGATCAAATGTTACCTGGGGGAGTGAAAATGAGCAATGGTCCAACTAGTGGAAAGGAGATAACGAGGATACCGCAGAGGAACGATAGAATGCCAAGAGCTCCGGGCTCAGGAGAGAGGGGACCGCTGCAGTTCGACTCCAGGCATGCCAAACACATCAGCGAGGTGCTGAGCGCAGCATCGCCGGACGTGGTCACAGTCCCGCCTACTACCACCATCATGGGGGCCATAAAGACCATGACCTTCTACGGCTTCTCCAGGCTTCCCATCGCAGATGCAGGCACAAAAAGGCTGCTTGGCTTTGTGACATCGGTGGATGTAGTGGACTTCCTTGGCGGAGGGCTTCGGCACAACCTTCTGCAGGAGAAGTATCAGGGGAATATCTTCACCGCCATTAATGCAGATATAAGGGAGATAATGAGCAGCAAGCTCATCTATGCCAGCGAAAACACCTCATTGCATGATGTCTTGAAGCTGATGTATGAGAAGAACGTGGGCGGCCTTCCGATAGTGGATGAGGATTCCCGCATCAAGGGAATAATCACCGAGGAGGACTTCGTGCGCTCTTGTCGAGGGGTGGATACTGGCCTTGTGGTTGAATCCTTCATGAGCCCCAATGTTGTAACTGCACCCGCTCAGACCACCATCGAAAAGATGACCAGGATGATCATCCAGAAGGGCTTCCGAAGGATGCCTGTGGTGCAGGATGGCGTTCTCATGGGCATGGTGACCGCATCGGACATAATGAAATACCTGGGCAGCGGTGATGCATTCGAAAAGGTGGTTACGGGCGACATCGGCGAGGTGATGAACCAGCCCATAAAGAGCCTGATCAAGAGAAGCTTAATCACCATCGAGAAGAAGATGGACCTGGGCCATGCGGCCAGAAAGATGATGGACAACGAGATTGGATCGATGCCCGTAATGGACAGGGGTTCATTAGCAGGCATTCTGACAGAAAGAGATTTCGTGAGGGCCTTAGCTGAGAACAGAGGAATACTGCCATGATCATAAAGAAAGTCAAAGACTACATGAGCACCCCCGTAAATGTCATCGAGCGGAACGAGCCCATTCAGAGAGCAAGGAACCTGATGTTCAAGTACTCCATCGGCAGGCTTCCGGTTATGGATAACGGCAAGCTGGTGGGCATAGTCACCAAATACGATATCACCAACCGGATCAGCCAGGCAGCCCCAGAATGGAGGAGGAGGCCCATAGACAAGGTCCCAATCCAGGTGGTCATGACCGAGAAGCCGATAACCATATTCCCTGATGCCACCATGCCCCAGGCAGCGGAACTGATGATCGAGAACGATATAAGCGGCCTGCCGGTGGAAAAGGACGGAGAGATCGTGGGCGTGATCACCTCCAGGGATATGGTGAGACACTTCTCCGAGCAGGATATATCCTCAACTGTGCAGGAGCTGATGAGCAAGAACATCCTCAATGTTCACCGCCACCATACCATAGGCCATGTTCTGGAGGAGATGAATGTGCAGGGGATCAGCCGGGCCCTGGTCTATGAGGATAACAGGACTCCTGTAGGCATAGTGACCCGCTCAGGCCTTACGTTCTCTGATATCATGGGGCCGAAGGATGATATGGAGACCAAGAACATCAAGATGACCCGGAAGGAGAGCACTGCGGGCAGAAAACAGAATCGATATGTAAGGCAGATGCCCTTCGTGGCCGAGGATGTCATGACCTCGCCCATACTCAGCCTGACCCCGGAGACCAATGCGGTCGAGGCCAGCAAGACTCTTGCAGAAAAGCATATCATCGGCATGCCGGTGGTAAAGGACAATGATGTGGTGGGCTATTTCTCAGCCGATGAGATCATTGCGGAGATTGGCAGGTGGAAGTGATGCAGGTTAAAGACATTATGACAGAGCCCGTTACTATCGATAAATCGGAACGGTTGGGCCATGCGCTGGATATAATGGAGAAGAACGATCTGCGCAGGCTTCTGGTGACAAATAAAGGCAAGATAGGCGGAATAATCACTACCAGACAGATTGCCCGCGTTCTTGGTGCCCGAAAATCTCTGGGCATGCCGGCCTCCTCTCTGCATGTGGCATCAGCCACTCAGGATAGCGTTATCAAGGTCCTGGCGGACATGGACATGTTAGATGCCATGCTCCTCTTGCAGAAGACATCGGTGCTGGTGGCAGTGGACGGCGAGAAAATCCTGGGCTGGGTCAGGCCGAGGGAGATCCTGGAGAAGGCCAATGTGAGCGGCCTGGCCTCCGAGGCCATGAGGTATCCCCTCACCGCGAACCCCAACGATCGTCTGGTTCATGCCCGGCGCACAATTCTGGATAGAGACGTGGGAAGGCTTCCCGTGGTCGAAGCAGGACGTCTGGTGGGGATATTAACAGAGGGAGATGTGGCCAAAGCCCTGCGAGCCTTCAGGGATCTCAATGACACCGCCAGCAAGCAGCATACTCGCATCTACAACATACTGGTCTCTGATGTGATGACCCATGATGTCAAGTACGTCTACACCGATACCCCTCTGGAGGAGGTAAAGAGCATAATTCTCTCGGATAACATAGGCGGCCTGCCCGTGCTCAACCACAGAGAAGAGGTAGCGGGCATGATCACCAGGAGGTCCATACTGGATTATCTGGTGAGGACTGGATGAATCTGCAAAGGATTGCAGATAAACTGGGAATAACTGTAGATCGGCTGCAAAGCCTGCAAGATACGAAGATATCTGAATCAAGCTGGCCCGAGCCTCAACTGCTGAGATTTGATAAGGAGATCTCAGGGGTTGAGGCCGGGACGGTGATTTTTAAAAACGGAGAAATTGTCTGGGGCTACCCCAGCATCCGCCGTCCTCTGATGCTTGAAGCGGGGATAAAACGTCATTTTATCGATTCTGTGGCAGTGGAGGAGAAGATGAATGGCCACAATGTCCGCATAACATCCATAGACGGGGATATCGTGGCCCTGACCAGAGGTGGTTTTGTCTGCCCTTACTCCACAGAGGTGGCGACAAGGCTCCTGCCGGAGGATATTTTCGAAGAGAAGCCCAATCTGGTCCTTTGCGCGGAGATGGTGGGGCCGGAGAACCCCTATGTATCTTTAGATGTCTATCCCACTGACAGCATCGATTTATACCTCTTCGATGTTGCCCAAAAGAACCAGCGAGGGACCCATGGGGTGCATAAGACCCACGAGATAGCAGAGGATTTCGGCCTGAAAGGGACCGCTTTTTTTGGAGAATTTCCCCGGGAGACGGCGCACAAAAGGATCAAAGAGATAGTGATCAAGCTGGGCCGGCAAGGAAGGGAGGGGGTGGTCTTGAAGGACCCGGAAAACAGGGTAGCCCCTCTGAAATATACCAGCTCCGAATCGAACTGCAATGACCTGGCAATAGCTTTTAGCCACTATAACGATTATGCTTTGGACTTCTTTTTATCCCGCGCGGTCCGGGAGGGCTTTCAATCAGTGGAATGGCAGGAGTCGGTGGAGGAGAGAAGGGAGAGGGCCCGGCGCATTGGTGAGAGCATTCTCTTGCCCCTGACAGAGACCATCAAGAATAAGCAGCAGGGGGAGACTATTATGCAGAGAATTAAGATCCGGGTGAAAAGCCTGGCCACAGCCCGGGGATTTGAGTATCACCTGCGCAGATGCGGGATCCGGGCAATATTCGACCAGCCGCTGCCTGATGATGACGGCTATACCATAGGAATAACCAAAATAATCATGAGCACAAATGATAAGACTGAAGCCCTCTTGAATGGAGAGATGTGGTGAAGGCAGAGCTTATGACAGAGATTGCTGACATTGAGATGGAAGGCCATCTCATAGACTCCCAGATGCTAACACGAGTCCTGGACAAGATCATGGACATGGGAGGAGAGTTTGAGATCAAAACCTTCCGGATAGGGGAGAAGAAGAACGATACCAGCTATGTGCAGATCACGGTGACCGGAGAGGATTCAGCTCACCTGGACAGGATACTCAGGGAGCTGAATGCCCTGGGAGCGCGCCTCCTGGAGATGGAGGACGCCAAAACCGAGATCTCTCCTGGAGATATGGTAGTCCCCCGGGGATTCTACTCCACCACCAATCATCCCACTTATGTGCGCTATCATGGGGCCTGGGTGGAGGTTTTGGCGAACCACATGGACTGCCTCATCGTCCTGCATGACGGAAAAGCGGTATGCACGCCCATCGGCCATATAAAGAAGGGGGACCTTGTGGTGATTGGAACCACAGGGGTCAAGGTGGTACCGCCCGAGCGCCCGAGGGAGAAGAGCTTCTTCGGATTCATGTCCAATGAGGTCTCCTCAGAGAGGCCCAGCGGAGAGCTCGTCCGCCAGCTGGCCTGTGAGATCATCAGGACCAAGAATGGAGGAGGAAAGATTGCTGTGGTCTGCGGACCAGCGTTGGTTCATACCGGTGCCGCCCCCTCCCTGGCCAAGCTCATCCGAGAGGGATATGTGGATGTCCTCCTGGCAGGAAATGCGGTAGCGGTACATGATATCGAGCGCCAGCTCTTTGGCACCAGCCTGGGCATGAACTGCTCGGGAAATGCAATATCAGGAGGACACAGAAACCATCTGTACGCCATAAGCGAGATCATGGCCAGCGGCTCCATCAAGAAGGCCATAGAGGAGGGCAAGCTCAAGGGTGGAATAATGTATGAGGCGATCACCAGAGGGATCGACTTCATCCTGGCGGGCTCCATTCGCGATGATGGACCCCTTCCCGAGGTCATAACCGACACCGTCAAGGCCAAGGATGCCATGGGTAGGGTTCTGCAGGGGGTGGACATGACCATAATGCTGGGCACAATGCTCCATTCCATTGCTGTAGGAAATCTCTTGCCCTCATATGTCAAGACCATCTGTGTTGACATCAATCCCTCCACAGTGACAAAGCTGATGGATAGGGGATCGGCCCAGGCCATAGGCCTTGTGACCGATATTGGCATATTCTTGCCCCAGCTGGCTGAAGAGATCCAGAAGCAGAAAAAAGAGATCATAAGAGCTGCCTGACTGGATCGCAAATCTTTTATTCGCCTATGCCCCTGCTAGTAGAGTCCCAGAGGGCCGCCGTGGCTTAGCCCGGTTAAAGCGGCTGATTCGTAAGATGGTCCGAAAGATCAGCAGTTCATGGGTTCGAATCCCATCGGCGGCTTTTTATTTTTAAATCCTGCCGATCTTGGGATTTGCCGGTGGTTTTTAAGCAGTATATAATCAGTTTATAAGCGCTTTATAAATCTTAAATACTCACATATATATACCCCCAGTTTGTAAGTATGAACTGGAGATACTTGAGTATGGAGTCCACAATAAACATAGAGAACGTGGTGGCATCCACCAAGCTGGCTGAGGAGTTCGATCTCCATAAGATCGAGGCTGAGCTGGAGGGCGCAGAATACAATAAAGAGAAGTTTCCCGGCCTGGTATACCGGGTAAAAGCCCCCAGAGCTGCTTTTCTGATATTCACCTCCGGCAAAGTGGTATGCACCGGCGCCAAGAACGTCGAGGACGTTCGCACGGTTATAACCAATATGGCCCAGACTCTCAAGTCCATAGGCTTCGAGAATATCGATCTGGAGCCGGAGATCCACGTTCAGAATATTGTGGCATCTGCAGATTTGAAGACAGACCTGAACCTCAACGCCATAGCCCTCGGCCTGGGACTGGAGAATATCGAATACGAGCCGGAGCAGTTTCCCGGCCTGGTCTACCGGATAAAAATCCCAAAGGTGGTAGTGCTCATATTCAGTTCCGGAAAATTGGTGGTCACTGGTGGCAAGTCGCCAGAGGAGTGCGAAGAGGGAGTCAAGATCGTGAGGGAACAGCTGGAGAATATGGGGCTGCTATAACTGAATTGAGATCTAATGAAAGCAGGGATCGATCCCTTTTTTTGTCTCCAGACTCCTGCAAATACTGGGAAATATGGGCATTTTTCCGCCTCTTTTGCCCCTGGCCATGAGTAGTTATATAAACAAAAGTTTCCATTTATAAGCGATGATCTTCCAGATCCTGGACGCTAACTACGCATATGATTCAGGGCGAAAGCCCTTGGTGCAGCTATTTGGCACCACTCCAGAGGGGCAGAGCGTCACAGTCAAGGCAGCAGGATTCAGGCCCTATTTTTATGCCAGCGCAATAGAAGGCTGTCTGGAAAGTGCGGCGGACGACCTGAAGGCCATGGGTCTGGAGGTGGAAGTGCTGGAGCGCTTCGAGCCCATAGGCTATCAGAAGAAGCCCAAAAGGATGCTCCAGATCACCACTAACGATCCCAAAGAGGTAAGAAACCTGAGGGAGAGGGTACGCTCCCTTCCCGGCATTCGGGCGGTCTACGAGACGGATATCCTCTTCAAGAACAGATTTCTGATCGACAAATCGCTGGGAGGAATGGGATGGGTCGAGGCTCCAATACCGGAATGGACCTTGAGCCAGAATGCCGGATCAGTGCAATCGGGAAGAGACTTGCCTCCGGTGGATGCTGCCTCCATCCGTCCGGTGCAGCATGAGGCCAATGCACCCTTGCGTTTCATGAGCTTTGATATCGAGTGCCTTCCTGATCATGGTGCCATGCCCAAGGCAGAGAAATCCCCGGTGATCCTGATCAGCATGGCCTTCGAGCCGGAGTATCAGGGCAACAAAGACCTGGTACTAGTAGGAAAGGAGATCGACTGCCCCCGTCCGGACACCAGAGCCTGCAGGAACGAGTATGAGCTTCTAAATCAGTTTGCAGCCATAATCAGGGACTACAATCCCGATATCATCGCTGGCTACAACTCCAATGAGTTCGATTTTCCTTATCTTCAGGAGAGGGCAAAGCAGCAGCAGCTCGATTTCAGGGTAGGAAGGGATGGCAGCTCCTGGTACATAAAAAAGATAGTGAACCGAAGCGATGTCTCCGTCACCGGCCGGGTGGTGGTCGATCTATTGCCCATCATACGCTCCTCGTTCAGCCTGAAGCAGTATACCCTGAGGAATGTTGCTGCGGAGCTTCTTTCGATGGAGAAGTACGATGTGAATCCCCAGGAGATCGAGGAGCTCTGGGCAGAAGAGAGCAATGGAGAAGGTCTGAAGCGGTTTATCAGCTACTCCCGCCGAGACTCTGTCCTCGCCCTTCGTCTGCTATTGGACCTTCGGCTGATGGACAAGTACATCGCCCTCTCCCGGGCCAGCGGCTCGTTATTGCAGGACATAGTCAACGGCGGACAGTCGGGGATGGTTGAGAACCTGCTCTTGCGCCGCTTCCGGGAGATATCCCGGGTGGTGCCCCCCAAGCCAGATTCTGGTCTCTCGGACGAGCGATATGTGGAGAACGAAGAGCTGAAAGGAGGAGCAGTGCTGGTGCCTGAGAAGGGGCTGGTGGAGGATGTGGTCATTTTAGACTACAAGTCGCTATATCCCACCATCATGATGGCTCATAACCTCTGTTACTCGACGGTGGTGCTGGCTGACTCTCCCGACCAAAATGATATTATAACCTCACCCTCCGGAGGAAGGTTCGTCTCCCCGAATGTTTCACCGGGGGTAATGCCCCAGGTCTTAAAAGAATTGCTCGATCAGAGGACGGAGACCAAGAGGTTGATGAAGAAGGCCAGCGAAGAGGAGAGGCGATTTTTAGATGCCAAGCAGTATGCACTGAAGATCCTGTTGAACAGCTTCTATGGCTACTCGGGTTACGCCCGGGCGAGGCTGTACAGCCTGGCTTTGGCCAATGCGGTCACCTCCTTTGGCCGGGAGAACATTATCCGGACGAAGAAGATCATAGACGATATAGGATCGGTCTATGTGATCGAAGGCCGGGCAGTCTTCAAGGACGAACTGAGGCTAGGAGCCCCGACAGGAAAGGGATTCGACCTCAATGTGGTCTATGGGGATACTGACAGCGTCTTCGTCCGTCTCAGTCCCCATAATGAGCCGGTCTCACTGGAGGATGCGGGCCTGATCGGAAAGAAGATCGCCGAGACGGTCACATCCAGCCTTCCCCAGCCAATGGAACTTGTCTTCGAGGCCTTCGCCCGAAGGGGCATATTCCTGGCCAAGAAGCGGTATGCCCTCTGGATCTTCGAGCAGATGGGGGAGGAATGGAAAGATAGGATCAAAGTCCGGGGCATGGAGACCGTGAGGCGGGACTGGTGCGGCCTGACCTCCGGGACTCTGAAGACATGCCTGGAGCTGGTGCTCAAGGAGGGGAAGGTGGACGAGGCGGTAGAGCATGTCAGATCGGTGGTGGTCCGGCTGCAGAACCTGGACCTATCCCAGGATCCGGGAATACTGGAGGAGCTGACCCTCACCAGGAGGTACACCAAGAGCACGGGTTCGTACAAGAACAAGCAGCCTCACATCCAGCTGGTGGAGAAGATGAGAGAGAGAGGGGGAAAGGTGCCCACTGTCGGAGACAGGGTGCCCTTTGTGATCATCCGGGGCAAGGGCGGCAAAAAGAACAAGACCCTTTTCGTGGACCGGGCGGAGGACCCGGAATTTGTGCTGGAGAACAATATCTCTCTGGATACGGAGTACTATGTGAACAAGCAGATCCTGCCGCCGGTGATGCGCATATTCGAGAGCTTCGGGGTGAACAAGGACCGGCTCTGCTCTAGCCGGGCGCAGAGCAGCCTGTTCAGCTTTGCCGGCGAATGCAACAAGCCACAGAAGCAGAAGTCTCTCTTCGACTTTTAGGGAGGTTTGGCCTTCAGCCGCCAGCCAACGACTGATAGATGTTCCAGGCCCCAACAGCCGCGAAGTTCACCGCCACTGCTCCCAGGATCAGGCCCATTACTCGGTTCAATACCATCACCCCGGTGATGCCCAGCACCCGATCGATGTAATCGGAGAACTTGAGGACGATCAGGGTCACAGTATAGGTCAGGGCGATTCCCAGGATGACAATCGACTTCTCTGCGATGCTTTCTGCCGATCCCATCAGGACCACCACCGTGGTGATCGCACCCGGTCCGGTGAGAAGGGGCGTGGCCAGGGGAAAGACGGAGATATCCTCCCTGCTATTGGCATCCTTCAATTCCTCTTCCGTTACCTTCTTCTGCTGGTGGACTCCTCTGAGCATGTCTATGGCCACCAGGAAGAGGAGAACTCCTCCAGCCACGGATAGGCTGTCCGTGGTGATGCCGAAGAGGCGGAGAACGAGATCGCCTGCCATGGCGAAGAGAATGGCAATGATAAAGGCGACCAATGTGGCCCTCTTATAGATACGGCTCTTTTCCAGAGGGGGCAAGCCGATGGTCAGGGTGACATAGACCATGGTGGCCTCGATGGGATTGACTATCACGAAGATGGTGCTGAAGACATATACGAAGTAGAGTAGGTAATCGCCTGCATCCATTGAATTTCCCTTTTGGCCATTTTGTTCTGCGGCCTACAGCTCATATGTGGCCCTTGCCTTAAATAGATCATCTCATCCAATCCAGCTCTCCCAAAGGTGGAGGATGGTTACGGAGAGTATGGCCAAAAGGCTGATGATAACCAGGGCAGTGAAGGCCAGATGCTGTTTTGACCATCTGTCCCCGGGCTTATCCCGGGGAGATATGCCCTGCACCAGAAAGGTGCCAACCCCTGCCAGGTTGATGCTGGCGATGTTCACCAGGAAGAGGAGGAACGCTCCATAAGCTAGAGTGGTGTATCCCGCCCCTAAGAGCAGGCCGGAGGTCACCAGCGGGGGGAGGAGGGCAACTGCCACTGCTACTCCGATCAGAGTTGCCGGGGCGCCAGAGGTGAAGGCCAGCGTTCCCGCGCAGCCTGAGACCAGGGCGAGGAGTACCTCGTCCAGGCCCACGGCCGTTCTGGACTCGATCTCAGGAATGGTGGGATCGACGGCCAAAAAATAGCCCATTGCAATGGAAAGGGCGGCGGCAATGGCCAGACCAACCACATTTGTCTTTAATGCATTCTTGGCCAGATTGATATCGCCCAGTGCGGCGGCTAAAGATAAGGCGACATTGGGGCCCAGCAAAGGGGCTATGACCATGGCACCGATTATTATTGCTACGCTGTTATTCCATAAACCAATGGCAGCAACTATAGCAGAGAGGATCACCAGAACCACATAGACACGGGTCAGCTTTGTGGCAGTGGAGATATCCTCGTAAAGCTCCTCCCTGCTCAGCCGGAAGCTCTTGTTCTCCTTATCCCCGGAGAGGTCAGCGGCGTCAGTGGATTTCACTGCCATCTCTTCCGCGGGAAGGGAGGCCTCGACGGGGATTATATTTATTCGGAAACCATCCTCGTCCGAGAACCTCTCCTGCAGGGACTTGAGCAGACTCTCGCTCTCCTCGGCAAAGACGAGGATCTTCACCAGGATTTGTTCTTCTGAGAGGCGGCTGTACATCACACCCTTTACCGGATGCTTCCAGACCCCTATGATATGCTGCATTCTAACATCTAAAGCTTCCTTTCTTTCGCTGAGCAGCTCTTCGATCTGCTCTTTCTTCCCTTCAGGAAGGGTTATCTCAATTGAACGCAGGGCCATTATTCACTCCAGCAGCCGCCTTCTTGTCCTCCTGTTTTAATAGAGGCATCTTGCTTATAAATTCTGCCATGTTGGGCCAAATAGGAAGCTAGCTTGAGGGATGGCGTTTTATACCCAAAAACCAGTTCATCGGCTGTGTGAAGGCCATGGCAGAAAAGGGATCCATTCTTTTGGCAGTATCGCTTGCGTTCATCCTGTTCACGGGCCCTGTAAATGGTGATATCACCGTCCATTCAGGCGACCGAATTCAGAAGGCGATAGATTCTGCTGCCCCAGGAGAGATCATACTGGTTTCTAGCGGCAGCTACAATGAGAGCCTGGTGGTGGACAAATCGCTCGTCCTCCGGGGGATAGATACTGGCGGGGGCCAGCCTCAGGTGCAGTCCGACGAGGGGCCGGCCATAATCCTGTTGGCGAAGGGGGTAACCATCGAGGGATTTGCGATAAAGAGCCAGAGCAGCAGGAGGGAAAGCGCTGGTATACTGATCCAATCTAATGATAATCTGATAATCGATAACCTGGTCCATGGCTGTGGGAATGCGGGTGTTGTCCTGAGCCATGCTATAAATAACACCATCCTGAGCAATCTGATAGAAGGAAACGGCAATGAGGGTATGTACCTGAAGAACTCCAGCCGAAACCGCCTGGAAGGGAATCGGATTAGGGATAACAGGTACGGCCTGAGGCTGGAGGACTCCCATACCAATGAGATAGTCGGCAATCTCTTGCAGAATAACCAGTTCGAGGCCATGTATCTCCAGGCCAGTCACTCCAATCTGATCGAAGGCAATCTTGCTGAAGATAATGAGGTGGGGCTGGTGATGGAGAAGAGCCGGAGCAACCTGGTGGCTAGGAACGATATCCAGGGAAATGAAAAGGGCATCTCCCTCACAAGTCAAGAGTCTTCTATAGCGGTCTCAACAAAGGGAAAGGGGGTTTTCATATCCTATAATGCCACCCCTTCCGGGGCAATAACCCCCTCCAATAACACCATTTATCTGAATAACCTTTCCAACGAGGCGAATGCATATGACGATGGCCGAAACCGCTGGGATGACGGCCTCATCGGCAACAATTACAGCGATTTCAATGATCCAGAGGAGGGATGCAGAGGAAGGACGATCTGCGCTACCTCCTATTCGATACCTGGCGGCCCCAGCATAGACGAGCACCCCCAGGCTTCTCCAATCCGGGAGCCCGGCCTTGTCAGCGGCAGGGGCGGCGCCTTCATGCAGCTTTCTGGCACGAGCTTCCTTCCCGGGGGCGAGATGAGGCTGAACTATACAACCCCAGCGGGTATCGATGCCTGGCTGGGCCTCCAGTCTATTGCCCTGGATGAAGAAAATCTGGCCCAGGATCTTTATCTGGGAGAGAACATTTCCGGAGACATCCTGCTGACTGCTCCTTATATGGAAGGCTCCTTCAAGCTCGTAATGCACGATTCTAATGCTACTGCCGTCATCTCCCTGCCGTTCAATGTCTCCTCCCCCCAGATCAGTGCATCGCCTTCCTCCGTCCTCACCTGCGAGAAGATCACTGTCTCCTTCCAGGGAGCGCGGGGAGGGGAGAAGGACTGGATCGGCATGTACAGGTCTGAATCATCAAATGCCCTTTCCAGCCAGAGCCTGGCGAGAAGGGAAAGTGGTGCCGTCACATTCACCGCGGAGGAGGCTGGAAGCTATGTGTTCAAGCTGTTTGCCACGGGAGAATCAACTCCACTAACATCAAGCAATGCTGTCGAGGTGAAGGCCGACTCCGGCCATAAGATGGTCGCCGAGCCATCCCAGGTGGCTGCAGGGGGGACGGTCACAGTCACCTACTGGGGCGCGGCACCGGCGAGCGTCATCGGCATGTATGGCCTTACCAGCCCTGACAAATTCGACTCAGGAAAGCGTTCCACCGGAGGCAAGAGCTGCGGCAGCATGGTCTGGCAGCTTCCGTCCACGCCCGGGCAGTACGACTTCCGCCTTTTCGGAGATGATGTTAACCGACCGATCCTGGCCTACAGCAATGTGGTGACTGTGGGATAAGGCAGATCATGCAGGAGTCCTGCAGGCAGGACTCCATCCTGCCTAAATCCACATTTCTTCGAGCGAATCCGGGGCGGGGAGCTCCTGTCTCATGCAATGAAGCTAGTTATTTATGCAAATAAGATGCATAATTCAATTGATGATCGACTCCCTCATGCTTCTGATTATCCTGGCAGTTTTACTCCTGGTGGCAGGCTACTTTGTGATGACTTATAACCGCCTGCAGAGCCTGAGAAATGGCGCTGATGCCACCCTCTCTCAGATTAAAGTGGCCATGAAAAAGAGGCTGGACACCATCGAGCAGCTTGTGGACTCCATAGAGAGCTATGCCCATTTCGAGAGACAGATCCTGGAGAAGATCACGGGGATGAGATCGGGGCTACAAGAAGCGGGGGCGCAAGAATTGGGAAGGGTGGAGAAGGAGAGCCGCGGGGTTTTGGGCAACATCCGCCTGGTGGCAGAGAGCTATCCCGATCTGAAGACCTCCCAGGCAACGATAAACTCCATGAATGCCATCCGGGAGCTGGAAGATGAGATAGCCAGACACAGGTACACCTACAATAACATCGTGCAGGAGTTCAATACCATGCGCGATACGTTCCCCTCCCGCTGGATAGCTGCCTCCATGCCCAGGCTCGACTACCTCAGCTTCGAGGAGGATGAGCTGCGCCGGGCGGGATATTATACCGGAGAGGAGACAGAACCATCACGGCCAAAGGTGGAGTGGAAATAATAAAATTTGGGATGAATGAGGAGAGGCAGGCGGCTATATTAATTGGCATTGTGGCCCTGATCGGCCTTGCAGGGCTCTATCTGACCGGAGGCATTCCATTTCTGGAGGAGCCCTTCCCGGCAGGCCTCTTTTTGGGGGATGTGTATGTTGACAGCTACCGGGCAGATCTGTACCTCAACGGCACTCTGGCTGAGAGGTTCGACTATCAGGTGAAAAGCTCGGGGAAGTACCGGATGCTCTACCGCAATTGGAAAATGCCCCTCTCCAGCCAGAGCCTGGACACCCCTTATATAGAGCCCCTGAGGATCCTCCCCACCTCGGGGGCAGTGCCCTATGTAAGGGATCATAATGGCACAGTTCAGATATTATCGGCCTCAGGCAATCGCTACAATAGCGAGATCGCCTCCCTGGCCCTGGTGAATGAGGCGGGAGGCTACTATCCCCAGAGGTTCTCTACCGGGCAATATCAGATGGAGTATCTCTTCCGCATTCATCCCTATCTGGAGTGCGACCAGGAGTTATGCCACTGGAACCTCATGCTGGCGAATGAGCATCTGCCCTACCGGCAGATTGCGATATACATTCATGACCCGGACGAATTGATAGTAGAGCTTTTCACTCATCCTCAATTGAGAACTCAAACGGAGGGAGAGATTTGGGTCATCACTGGTGGCAGCCCCAAAGATGAGCTGATAGAGGTTGAGATGCTTCTCCTGCCCCAGACAGCGAATATCATCGAGGGCTTTTCCCGAGAGGTCTCGAATGTCTATCAGAGGACCATCACCGCTCAGGAAAGTGAGGGATCAAGCCTATTGTTCGTATTGCGCTTTTTAGTGGCTGCACTGCCGTTGCTATTGATTCTCGTCTACCTGCTCATTGGCCGGGAGAAGAGATATACCGTGCCCAGAGCTCTTTCCACCCCACCCAGCAAGAGAAGGCCCTGGCAGGTGAATATGCTCTTCAAGGGGGATGCCTTCGATTTCGATCAGGACGGATTCTATGCCACGTTGCTGGATCTGCATAAGCGGGATATCATCAGGATAGATACATTATCCGGGACCGAGATAATGGTCCTCTCCCCATCTGCACCGGATCTCGATGACTATGAGAGAAGGGTGATCGAGTTTCTCCAGGATAACTCTCGAGGAGGGGCGTTCTCTGCTCCGGGCTTTGAGGCGGAGGTGAAATCCCTGGCAAAGTCCAACGATACAGTCCAGCTGGCCAGGCTGCGCAGCGCCATGGACGAGATCCTGCATTACGTTGACAAGGATGTGGTTTCCCGTCATGCGGTCGGCAGGGGCATCAGAGCCCTGGGAATCGGGATTCAGACCAGGCATCTAATCCTTCCCCTCATCTGGGGAGCTCTCTTCATCGTCCCCTTTATCATGGGTTCGGGCGTCCTGGGAGATCCGGTGGCAATCACGGCTATGATTCTGCTCTTGCAGTCAAGCCTGGCGGTATCTGCCCCCTCCACCCTCTTTGGTCGCTGGAAGGAGGACTACTATAAAGAGAAGCTGGAGTGGGATGCCTTTCGAACCTTTTTGGGCGACTATGCCATGATCCAGCGGTATTCACCCAGTGACCTGAATATGTGGAAGGAGTGGCTGATCTATGGCACTGCTCTCGGGGTGGGGGACAAGGTGGAGAAAGCATTGAAGGATTTTAACATCCCCATTCCCGAAGCGGTGGCCATCCATACCATCCATACCAGCTTCGGCCATGCCTACTCCTCCAGCTCTCCCAAGTCCAGCAGCTCCGGAGGATTCGGCGGGGGAAGCGGGGGCGGATTTGGCGGTGGCGGCGGTGGGGGAGGAGGCGGTGGTGGGGCGAGGTAGCACCTCCCTCCCCTCACCGTCTGATACTTTAGGAACTATTATGAGCATTATCTGCGCATCGAATTTCCTCTTTTGGCGGCAAATTAGGGGCA
>NZ_DAKC01000105.1:34159-34609 GCF_002496465.1 Methanosaeta sp. UBA356
CAGGCCATATGATCAGATCATGATCTAGAGAGGAATAACGCAATCCTCCAGCGTTATCTTCAGAGATCCAGAAGAAAACGGATATGAATTATTATGATCTTTTCTTAAATAGCTTTAAACTTAAAACATAGATATTTATGGTTTGGCTCTGGCAAAAAGGGCCAAGCTTAAATAAGTGGAGATTTGGACAGCCCATAAACCGTGGTTCAAGAGAGTGGGAATAATGCTCAGCGTGGAGAGAACAAATAATAAAGGAGAGGTCGAGGTAGCGATCTGTCCGTTGTGCAACTTGCAGGTGGAATTCATGGGCGCACCAATGGTCAGGTGTTATACCACTGGGGAGACCTATGAGCAGGATGAGATCGTGTGGACTCCCAAATCCAGGGTCTCCAAGAGGACAGGGTATGATGCAGAGAACATAAGAGGAAATGGTGTAGAGGACTTCCTGCC
>NZ_DAKC01000128.1:0-19900 GCF_002496465.1 Methanosaeta sp. UBA356
GTGGCGGCTAAAGACAGCAGGGTGAGAAAAGTGGTTTTCGCCTCGTCCTCATCGGTCTATGGCGACACGCCCACACTGCCTAAAAAGGAGGACATGAAGCCCAATCCAAAGTCGCCCTACGCCATCACAAAGATGGCGGGAGAGTACTACTGCCGTGTCTTCTCGGAGGTGTACGGCCTTAAGACCGTCTGCCTGCGGTATTTCAATGTCTTCGGGCCCAGGCAGGATCCTAAATCGGAGTATGCGGCGGTGATCCCGCGATTTGTCACCAGGATCCTGCAAGGAAAGCCGCCAGTGATATACGGCGATGGCCAGCAGACCCGGGACTTCACCTTTGTGAAGGACGTGGTACAGGCCAACATCCTGGCGGGGAAGGGCGATGCTGAAGGCGTATTCAATATTGCCTGCGGAAGGAGGATCAGCCTGAACGAGCTGGCTGGTCTTATAATGGAGATAGTTGGAAGGCAGGTCGAGCCGGTTTACGATAGGCCCAGAGCGGGGGATATCAGGGACTCGCTGGCAGACATCTCTGCTGCCGGAGAGGCCCTGGGCTACCATCCAGACTATGATATGAATTCGGGGCTGAAGGAGACGATCAAATGGTTTCAGAAGATCTAAAGGATAAGACAATATGCGTGGTGGGCCTGGGGTATGTGGGGCTGCCGCGGGCGGCGAGCAGGACGTAGATTGTGTAAGGATCGGCCTTGGTTTTTGTGATAAGTAACATTTATAGATACCTAACATCCTAATAATATGTCATGGGTCGCAAGAGATACAAGGACCAGATCCTCCTTCAGATTTTGCAGCTTTGTGCCGAGGAAGAAAGCGCGAGCAAGACGCAAATTGTATATGGTGCAGGCCTGAATTTTCGCACAGTGATTCCTTATTTGGAGCTAGTCACCCGGAACAGGCTTGTGGAAATCCAGGAGGGCAAAGTGCCCAGATATAAAACCACGGCGAAGGGGAAGAAGGCGCTTGGATATATGCGGGAACTGAGGAATATGATTCCAGAGCCCCAAGTACCTTCTGATTGATATCTTACTGAGGGGCGAAGGGGACGAAACCAAAGAGGAACAGAGACGCAGAGGGCGAAAAAATTAGGGGTCCATCAATTTCTTTAGTGTGATCTTTATGCCCTTTGTGAGCTTTGCGGTGATTATATGTTCGTCGTGAGATCGGATGATCGAATCTGAGCCTAACAAATTCAAACCACAAAGGACACAAAGATCACAAAGGACGCGCAAAGCCTGTTTTTTCAACGCCCAATTCAATAAACTAATTTTATAATATATCGATAAAATTCAATAGAGAGGTCAATTGATGAAAGCATCGGTCACTGGAGGAGCGGGATTCATCGGCTCTAATTTGGTGGAGGCGCTGGTTGATGATTATGAGGTCACGGTTCTTGACAACCTGCACACCGGAAGCATGGACAACCTGAAATCGGTTCAGAAGGATGTGAAGTTCATCAAAGGCTCCTGCAACGACTGCCTGGACCTGGGGCTGGAGCCGGAGATCATATTCCACCTGGGAATTCCCTCCTCCTCGCCCATGTACAAAAAGGACCCCTTCCTGGTAGGAGAGGCGATAAACGGCATGGTGGCCATAATGGAGCTTGCCCGTAGGAGCGAGACCAAAAAAGTCGTATTTGCCTCCTCGTCCTCCCTTTATAACGGTGTCCCCACACCGCACCGCAAAGATGCGGTCATACCGGTCAAGGACTACTATACCGAGGCCCGGCTGGCCATTGAGAGGGTGGCTGAGCTTTACCATCAGCTCTATGGAATAGACTACGCAGGGCTGCGGTTCTTCTCGGTCTATGGCCCGCATGAGGAAGCAAAGGGTCTTACGCCAACATGATCTCGCAATTCTTGTGAGGAATGAAGGCTGGAGAGCAACCGATAATATTTGGAGACGGGACTCAGACTCGTGACTTTACCTATGTGAAGGACATTGTGGACGCTCTGATTCTGACCTCAAAGAAAGGCACCGGGATCTTCAATGCAGGGACAGGCAAGGCTTTTAGCTTTAATTATTTGGTGGACCTGATCAACTCCCGCCTGAGAACCGACCTGAATCCCATTTACAGAGAGAACCCGATCAAGAACTATGTGATGCACACCCTGGCGGATACTGCCAAAATACAGAGCCTCGGTTTTGCACCCAGGTATTCGCTGGAGAATGGGTTGAAAGAGATCATAGACTAAGAGATTAGGGATTCGGATGATGATTGCTATAGGCCATGCGACTGTGATTCCGCTCCAGAGACTTCACATTTGTAAAGGATTGGTGAAAGCCAACATCCTGGCAGGGATGGTCGATGCGGAAGGCATCTTTACCATCGCCTGCTGTAAGGGAATCAGTTTAAACGAGTTTGCAGGTCGCATCATGTTGATCATAGGCATTCGTGTCGAGCCGGAGTACGACAAGCCCAGAGCAGGGGACATCAGGGACTCGCTCGCAGACATCTCTGCTGCCGGAGAGGCCTTGGGCTACCATCCTGATTATGATATGAATTCGGGGCTGAAGGAGACGGTCAAATGGTTTCAGAAGATCTAAAGGATAAGACGGTATGCGTGGTGGGCCTGGGGTATGTAGGACTGCCACTGGCAGAAGCATTCTCGCAGCACCTCAGGACGATCGGCTATGACCTCGACGCAAAGAAGATTGCCCGGATCAATGCTGAGCCTGATAACAAGGTCATCGCCACCACGGACCCGACCATGATCCGCGAGGCCGATGTCGTGATCATTGCTGTCCCCACCCCGGTGACGAAGGCCAAAGACCCCGATATCTCCTACATAGTCTCGGCCGCTGAGATCGTCGGCCGGAACATGAAAGAAGGTGCAATCGTCGTCCTGGAGTCTACAGTCTATCCCGGCCTCACCGAGGAGGTCATGGTGCCGACACTGGTGAGGGTATCCGGCAAAGTATGCGGGAAAGATTTCGCCGTAGGCTACTCCCCTGAGAGGATCAATCCCGGTGATGCCGACCATGCTTTAGAGAAGATCACCAAGATCGTCTCCGGCATGGACGAGAAGACTACGGAGCTGCTTTCTGCCCTCTACGGGCTGGTGACCCGAGTCTACGTCGCCCGGGACATCCGGACTGCAGAGGCTGCGAAAGTGATTGAGAACGTCCAGCGGGACCTGAACATCGCCCTCATGAACGAGCTGTCGATCATCTTCAGGAAGATGGGGCTGGACACGAAGGCGGTACTTGAGGCAGCCGGTACCAAGTGGAACTTCCATAACTACCGCCCAGGGCTCGTCGGCGGCCACTGCATACCAGTCGATCCCTACTATCTGGTCTATAAGGCAGAGGAGCTCGGCTACCATCCGCAGGTGATCCTGGCCGGCCGGGCGATCAACGACAGCATGCCCAAGCACGTCTCAGATATTGCGATCAAGGAGCTGAACCGGGCTGGCAAGGTGATCCGGGACTCGAAGGTCCTGGTCATGGGCCTGACCTACAAGGAAAACGTGCCTGATACTCGAGAGAGTCCTGTTGGGGAGATGGTCTCCGAGCTGAAGGAGTTCGACATCGATGTGTATGGTTACGACCCGCTTCTAGCATCTGCAGAGATCGAGCGGTTCGGGGCGAAGCCGGTCGGCTCGCTCCAGGGGCTTGAGGGTCCAGTGGATTGTATCATCGTCAACTCGCCGCACGAGGCTTTTGCGGGATTGACGCTGGAGAAGGTGCTCTCGATGTGCAATGGGAAGCCGATTATTATGGACGTGACGGGGATGCTCAGGACGAATGGCGGAGTTAGGGCAGGGTGTGTGTACAGGACGCTGTAGGATGTTCTTGCCCCATTAGGAGCGATGTAGATCATCACGAGATTCTGGTGTTGATCGAGATCGTATCAGGATAATAAAAATTAAAGACTTTTCACACTCCTCTGAGGGAACTTCAGGATACCAACCAGAGAATCCGAGATTTAGGGCGATTCCAAAGTTGGACAAACTAAATGATTGATACCGGTTAGCCGCTTTTAACATGGATCTTTGGAAATCACTTCGCAGATGATAATCTCCAGATCTTCGGGCTACCCACACAAAACAGCGAGGATTCAAATTACAGCTTGGTGTACGCTCACTTCAGATCTTGATGATTCATGGGAATAATGAAATGGTTATTCAATATGATTATGTCCGTATAGTATAGTGCACTATTGATGACGCATCCACTATGGGCTATTTCCATGTAAAGATCCAGAGCATGACCCAAGATTATCGAGGATCACAGAGGATCACAGAGGATAATAAATGGTTAATACCATAAGCGGTCGCATAACTGAGGAACAACGCTATCAAAACGCAGCCGGCCGGAATGCCTTTTTACGACTTTTTTTTGGACTAATATTCCTTTTTTATGAAAAAATATTCCATGAACCAGCAGGCGAGGAGGTAATGAAATTTGTTCGGAACCTATCCTACGTGGGCCTAGGTACCGTATTGTCAACTATATTTTCATTCTCGTACAATATCATTGCAGGGCGGATGCTCGGCCCAGCTGGGTATGGAGGCTTCACATTAGTTCACTCCATTGCAATGTTCCTGTATATCCCTATGCTACTAGGGTTAAATACAGCTATGATAAAATATTGCGCAGAGAGCAAAGATCAATATCAACAAAGTAGGATAATATCTACCACATATGTTGTCGTCATCTGTTTGACAGTGGTTTCAGTAATACTTTATACCATCTTAAGACAGCAAATTGCAGCCATCTTCTCGGTAAACCAAGAGATAATAGTATTATCCATCCTATTTGCAGTGCTCTTTGTGTTCTATGCCCTGACAACAAGTAGCCTTCGTGGCTTGCTTCTAATGAAGGACTATGCGGTTTTTCAGCCAATATACGGGATTACATTATTATCAACACTGTTAGCTTTAATCTATCTTCAGTTCTATTCATTTAAAGCAATGGTTTATGCCACCTACCTTGCTTACGGGGTAGTTGGGTCTATCATCGTAGTGAGGTTCCTCAAACAGTACTTGACGTTTGCCATCGACCGTTCGTGGCTTTCGACATTGTGGAAATATAGTTCTGTGGCGGTGTTAGGAGGATTATCCTTCACTCTTTATAGCAACATCGACCGGATTATGATTAACTATTACATGGACGTTGAGAGTGTGGGTGTTTATGGAGTGTATTATTATGCATCATTCACCGTATTAACCTTATTTTCAGAGATATTTACCATTGTATTCTTTCCAACAGCTTCAAAATCACATGATAAGAGTTTGCTCTACAGAAAACTCAATAAAATTGTTCCATATATGCTGATGTTAGGGATTCCAGCAGCGCTAGTAGGTGAGTATGTAATATTGCGAATGTTCGGGAAGGGCTATCCAATACAACTCCCATTGATGCTTGTATTTGCGTTTACTGCAATTCTGGTTACATGGTACGGCGTATATGCCTGGTTCTTTAACTCAGAAGGGATAGATGGAGCTAAATTAACCGTCTCCGGCACGCTGATCATTGCCATCGCGAATATTATCTTTAATATCATACTTATCCCACAGATCGGGCTTTATGGTGCCATTGGGGCAACTGCCATTGCTTTTTCGCTTGGTCTATGCTATAATTTCTACCGTGGCAAGAGATTTTTTAACCGCAAATCTGAAAATTGATGGTCATTTTCATGGGTGATAGAAGAGTATGTATGCTCTCCTCAACTGCCTTAATGATAATACCATAAGCCCATCGCAGGCAGATTGTTTACGATTTCAGATTATGGCAGGATTGACGAAGCAATTAAGGTTGCAATAATGTTGCCCGGAGAAAGGGCAAAAGCGAAGTATATAGAGACATAATTGAAGATGCAAAGCAAAAGATAGGTAATGATGAAAATTGCTATTCTGGTCGGTCTCTTCCCCCCAAAATGGCTCGCTGGTACAGAGATCGCCACGTACCACCTAGCGGAACACTTAACCCAGAGAGGGCACGAAGTCCATGTCATAACCTCGCAAGATGAAGGTCTTCCTGAACTCAGCAAGGAAAAGGGTTTTTATATTCACAGAATAGCATGGCCAAAGATCCGCATCGTTGGCGCAATCACATTCTGGACAAAAATATGCCTAAAAATACAAAAGATTAAGCCAGATATCGTTCATGCCCAGAGTCTTCCAACAAGCATTCCTGCATGGGCGTCAAAAAAACATTTGAAGATTCCGTATGTTGTCTGGGGTCAAGGATCGGATATATATCTCCCAGGAAGCTTTATCCGCATGGCCTATAAAACCATACTTAAGAATGCAGATGCCGTCCTTGCTCTGACCGAAGACATGAAGCAGAGAATGTTAGAAATAAGCAATAGAGACATTTCTGTCGTGCCTAATGGCATCGGCCTGGAGCAGTTTAATATTAAGTCTGGAGAAAAGAAAAAAGGTAATTCGAAAACGATCATCTTTGTAGGCAGGTTGCACCCGGTGAAAGGGGTTTCATATCTGATCGAAGCGATGGCCATTGTACACCGCGGGATGGCAGATGCCAAACTGATCCTTGTGGGCGATGGTACAGAGAGATCCAGGCTAGAGAAACTTGTGGAAAAACTGGATCTGAATGGTTGCATACAATTCACAGGCCAAGTGCAGCAGGAAAGAATACCCACGATGCTGCAACAAGCTGATTTATTTGCACTGCCAAGCCTCTCGGAGAGTTTTGGGATTGTAAATTTGGAAGCGATGGCTGCTGGCTTGCCAATTGTCGCAACGAACGTCGGAGGGATTCCAGATATCGTAGTGGAGGGAGTGAACGGATACCTCGTCAACGCAAAAAGACCCTCAGAGATTGCGGATAGAATAATAATGCTCTTGTGGAATGATAAGATACGGGAAGAGATATCGGTCAATAATATGGAGAAAGCGAAGCTATATGCATGGGATATAGTCGCTGGCAAAGTGGAAAAGGAATATCAAATGGCGATTAGGCGAAGCATGGATATAGAAATCACTAACCTTCGAAGGATGCACTGAGACTTTCCGCTATGCCCTATATCCACTAACACCATTGGAATCATAGATCCGAGAAAATCCCAATCCCTCCAATTTGACATTCAGATCATAGTCTAGCTTATAAATGCTAGAAAAAATTTTGAATGGCCTGCCAACGATAGATTTACGGATCACAACAATACTATCTCTTAAACTGAGATAGTCCTCTGAGTAGATCTGTTGACAAAAAGCCGATACCGGGGGATACTGAAACTTCTGACTTCCCGCAAGATACTCATCGGTTTTTATCGGGCCGTCCCATTTTTCTGTGACCGTCTTGACCGATTCTAATTCCGCTTCTGTAAGCGAATACCTCATATGGCTGTTTGGCGAAAAAGAGAGGTTATCAACGTTCGCAGGGGGGCTCGTTATCATGAGAATGCTCAAGATAACAACAAATCCAAAAATAAAACTATAGAGATGGACGGGCCTTTTTAATTTCCATGTACCGATAATGTAGATAGCGATCGCCAGCGGGATGCTTAGCAGGATCTGCGCGAAATACCACCATCGGTGTTCAACCACAGAATGCCCGGAGATAAGCGAAATGAAGCCGATTGCAAGGGGGGCCATCCCTACCCATGCCATGGCAAAACTTGAACTGTTATCCCTATGCGAGATCATGTAAAAGATGCCTATGAACGAGAAAGCGAAGAAAATGAACATGCCTAAGTTATTAAATAACTGCTCGTTAAGCGGGATGACTGCTGCATAGCCTCGAAACTCTTCAGGTGTCTTAACAAAAGCATCTATACCGAAGCCCCAATCAATGATTTTTGCTAAGGATCGTATGCTGCCGGAGGCGTATGTCCACCATGCAAACATTGCCACCGCAAAGCCGACAGGGCGAATAAATGATGCATGAATATCCTTTCTCAAATGGTCGTAGGCACGATAGATGACCAGTGTACCCCAGCTAACTAAGAGAAGGATGGCCATGCACATGGCAGCAATTGTATGTGTCAGAATAATCGTGGCCAGAACTAAAATATAAAGGAGTGCATATGAAGTATGAGAACGATCTCCAAACTTGAAAAATAGCAGATAGAGGGCAATAGGAATGAACACAGCAGCGAAGCCGTTCGGAATTGACCAGTAGGACATGTGAATCGGATGATTTGCGATGATGACCATAAGAGCGGCCAGCAGTCCCGCCCGGTAGTTCCTAAATAGGTGACCAGTAATGAGGAAAACAAACAAAGCATTACAGATGATCTGTCCGAGGCTAACCGAAACCATTGCGGCAAACTTGTAAGGCAGTCCAGCAATGAGCGATGTTGCAGCTATCGTGAGATGAAAGATCGGCAGTCTTGAGTAACTGTTACCCATTGGGATTGATCCCTCATCAACGATCCTAGTGGTAAAGATAGAATGGTACCAGGGATCCACTCCTAGAAGGCTCGGGAAGATCAGGAGCTGCGACCAGGCAATGCTCACCCCCAGCAGCACGACCTGAGTTAGAACCAGACCGGCATGCCGTCTGCCTGATGAGAGGATTTCACAGGCAATTGCGCCTGCCATGAGGGCCGTCAGAATAAAGTAAAGGATGGGACGCTGGTAAAGTTCCGGCCTAAAATGCACGGAGAGGATGCTTAAGGCAAAGAGACCGAAAAAGCAGATCGACCAGAAAGTAGTCAGTGTTCTAGACTCCGGGAGATGGAACTCAAAGGTGTGACTTTTCCTGATCGCCAGCCACAGCAGGCAGGAGATCAAGGCCAGAACCATGGTGAGCAGATAGACCACCCGACCGATCTCTCTGGCTAGATAAAGTATCAGAATTGCTGAGAGGATAACTCCTGCAATGGCAAGCGTCCTATCCAGGTTATGCAAGGGGGGCGAGTCTTTTAGCCTGATATCATATCTCATCTAGCACTTCCTTCCACCTTTCAACCACGCGCTCAAACGTGAAATTCTCCTCCACAAGCCGCCTCCCGGCTTCCGCGATCCGCTCCAGGTCCGGATGTTCCAGCGCCCGCACCACGTTCTCAGCAATGTACTTCGGCGAGTTGTTCTCCATAATAAATCCGGTCTTTCCGTCTACTATAACATCCGGTACCGCCCCAACCGGCGTCGCCAGCACCGGGGTCCCGCAGGCCATGGCCTCAAGCATGATGTTGGGGAGCCCCTCGGTGTAGGAGGGAAGGACGAGGAGTCGGAGTTGGTTCAGGTACCTTGGGAGGTCGTCGTGGGAGATCCAGCCCGGTAGATCAACGCGGGCGGCGATGCCCCCTTCCAGCAGAGATGCCTCGATTGATTCTTTCAACTGCCCATCCCCGCATATGAGCACGCGTAGGTCCTGTTGGTGGCTTAGGATGGCAGGAAGGGCCTGGGCGAAGTTCTGAATCCCCTTCTCACCGCTCAGCCGGCCAATGTAGCCGATGAGGAGATGTCGGTCGGAAAGTGGGGTGGTGATGGTGAAGGCTTCAAAGTCAAGGAAGTGGCGGTGGGCGATGAGTATTTTGTTCGCATAATCCTGTAAATCCCATTTTTCAATAAGTCTTGGAGAATACACAATTAAAGAATCTGATACTAAATAGCTTATGCGTTCTATAGCTTCAATTGCAGAAGAATAGATGCTACCCCTTGATTTGCAGGAACTCGAACTCGATCCTGTAAGAATCATAATAATTTTTTTATTAAATATCTTGCTTGTTAATACAGGTAAAAATAAACTGGTACCATATAAGAAAAAAACTGAATTTATATTATTTTTCTCTTTAAATATATAAAATGAGATCTTGGATTGCATCCATATAAATTCAAATAATTTTTTAAATCCTTTCAGATCATAGTTATAGGACAAATAAGCGAAGGCATTTTTTTTAATCAACTTTTCATTAAAATCGTTTCCTGTAATAATAGATATTGAATTCGAGCTATACTCAAATATTTTTATAAGAGCCAATAATGGTGATATACCCGCTTTCCCAATTGGAGCGGTCACTATCATAATATGGGTCATATGCTCACCTATTAGCGGACTCATGTATATATTTATATAAATCTATGTATAGGTCAATAATTTTATCCCAATCGAATCTTTTCACATATTTACAATTTGTATAAGATATTTTATTTCTAACATCACGATTTTCGTATAGATAAACAACCTTTTCTGCAATGTCTTCCCAATTTACTGAGGTTAAAAGCCCATTAACGCCATCTTTAATAAGTTCGGGAGTCCCTCCCACATTCGTCGCAACGATCGGCTTGCAGAAAGCCATATCTTCAAGTAGTGATGCAGCTATACCTTCTGTGCGAGAAGGTAAAATTACTATATCTGAGCTTTTTATGTATTGATAATATTCTGGTGGCCTCATATAACCTGTAAATATAACATTATTTTCAAGACCATTTTCTTTTACATATTTTCTCATAAAATGATTTTCAGGTATATCTCGTAATACATATAACTTTATATTAGGGATGGTCTCTCTTATTTTATATAATGCTTCTATTACGATATCTCCTCCTTTTGCGTATCTTGAGCCACCTGAATAGAGCAGCTTAAAAGACTTTCCTAGATCGATATCATTAATGCAAGATAAATCGTCTAAATTGATGCCATTAGGTATTATTGAATAATTGTCGTTTAGAACGCCAAACCGCTTGTAAACATCAATAAAATAATTACATGCAGATGTATAATGGTCACAATCTTCTGTTAACCATAAAATAAAATTTCTTTTAAAAAAATTTAATCCTTTCAATTTTTGTCCATCGAGATGGCTTACACCATGGATTGTAAAAACAGATTTTGCATTTATGCCATCCTTTATTATTTTATATAATATCATAGATATAGGAAGGTGTATATGAATTAAATTTATATAATTTGAATTTATTTGTCCCTTAACTTTGTTTTTCAAAGCTAGCAGTCTGAATAGCACTATTCCATTTCTTAAGTAAGAATTAGAGAACTTGGGTGTATACATCGATCCGATATTGATCGTCTCTAATCCCTCTATATCTTTGAAGTATTTTATTATTTCCTGATTTGTAATGATATAAGTCTTAATAGATCTTTCGGTAAGTTTCTTTGCAATATTCAGAACAATCGTTTCTGCCCCACCAATTTCATTTGATATTAGCACTAATCCTACTCGTATTTCCATATCATACACCTGAGTTTATAAATTCTGCTGCATCCCTACCCTGCAGTATAGCATCTTCCATGGCAGAATATTCCCATGATCCATATCTACCAATCGATAGTATGTTCTTTCCTCTGAGATAATTCATTATATTATCCCTAACATGAAACCAATTATGATCATATATTACATAAGCAGGTTTGATGTCAATAGAAAATGAGAAAATCACATTCTCTAATTTATTTAAAAATTTTGCTTTTATCAAGTCAGCACATACTCTCTTTTGAATTTCCTCTAAAGACTTATATCTTAAAGGAACTGCATCCGAATATGAGATTTCTGTATATATAGAGCTACAGCCGCTGGGCGCCATTGATTTTGAAAAACTGGCAGGAAAACCAATTCGATAAAAAATATATTTATCTTCTGGGAAATAAATCCAATGTTTATCCAGAAAAGATTCTTCATTGACACCAATATTTATATTGAGAACAGAATTATATCTTAATCTCTTTGCGCATATCTGGATCTCTTTTGGCAGGGGTTTAATGATATTTACCAAATTAATCAAAGGAATAGTCGAAATTATATTTTTATATGTATCTTTTGTTCCGTCACTATATGTTATAATTTTTTCAAGCGTATTTATCTCAGCAATTTTTTTATTATAATATACGCAATTATTATCTATATATTCTAAAAATTTCTTGACCAGGCTATAAATTCCTCCATACTTAGGATAGTAAAAATAGGAATTATATCCCCATTTCTTTTCTGGAACTCGAAGGGCACCATCGACAATTTCATCAATTTTTGGATTGGGGACATAATTCCCAATCCATTCGGTGGTCAAATCTCTCGGATGAACAGTCCATAACTTTTTATTATAAGGTATCATAAATCTATTTGCGATCCCTGTACCCAAATGCTTGATCACCCAATCTTCAAAATTATTAACTTCCATTTCCCTTAACTCATATTTAGACTTGATAAATCCAATAAGACATTCTTTAATTACTTCAGGAGGAAGGCCATATAAATTGCTTTGAAATGGATAAGGTGTTAATGAATTTGATGAATAGATCCACGATGATCTTTCGATTTTTTTGAGATTATCGCCCAGTAACTGCTTTACTAGATGTTCCACATATTCTGACTTAATGTGCAATAGATGCCCTGTATAATCGAATAAAAAACCATTAATAAATTTAGATCGGCAAAGTCCCCCTGCTTCTTTATTTGCCTCTATTAACTTATAATTAGACTTTAAATGGTATGCAGCACTCAGCCCTGCTAATCCAGCGCCTATTATTATTGTATCAATAGGTTCATTTGTCGAAATCATTAAGCCACCTTCTAAGGATTCCTATTTATCTATGATTGAGCTAGTGTCGCGTCATTAATTAAATGTCGTAAAGTTTAAGATGTATTGGCTCATATTCTATCCTGGAGAATAGGATATGAAGAAGTATATCATTACACTAACTGAAGAAGAACGCAAAACTCTCAGTGACATTGCATCCAAGGGAAAGCAGAGATCACAGAAAATTCTTAATGCATTGATTTTGCTGGGTTGTGACAAAGGCAAGTACCAAACAGAACACTCGACTAATGAAGAAATGTCTCGTGTGCTTCAAATCAGCATGAGAAAGATCGATCGCGTGAAAAAGCGATTTGTCGAAGGAGGTCTCGATGCTGCACTTGATAAAAGGACAGGAAACCGCATCTATGCCAAGAAAACTGAGGGGGATTTTGAAGCCCATTTGATTGCATTAAGCTGCAGCGAGCCGCCAGAAGGTTTCGCTCGATGGTCTTTAAGGCTATTAGCTGATAAGGTCGTTGAGCTCAACTACATTGACAGCATTTCTCATGAGACTGTGAGACGGATTTTAAAAAAACGAGATCAAGCCTTGGCAACAAGATGGGTGATTCCACCAGAGCAAAATGGTAGCTTTGTCGCGAACATGGAAATGGTGTTAGATGTATATAAGCGACCCTTTGATCCGCTTCATCCAATCATATGCATGGATGAGTCTCCAAAGCAACTGATATCTGAAACAAGAAACCCAATTCCTGCCTCTCCCGGACGGTCTGCCAAATATGATTATGAATACAAACGCTGCGGGATGTCCAATATCTTTCTTGCCTGCGAGCCATTGGCGGGGAAGCGCATGATAAGGATCACTGAAAGAAGGACTGCGTTGGACTGGGCTGGCTTTATAGAAGAGATCGCTGCTCAATATGAACAAGCGGAAAAAATAACACTAGTTATGGATAACCTCAACACCCATAAAGCAGGATCATTTTATGAGAAGTTTCCGCCAGAAAAAGCAAAGGCGTTATGGGATAGGTTTGAGTTCGTGCACACTCCAAAACATGGCAGCTGGCAGCTGGCTGAACATAGCTGAAATAGAGTTAAATGTGCTTTGGGGCCAATGCCTGAACAGAAGAATCGACGATATTGAAACTGTTAGGAAAGAAGCAGTGGCATGGCAAGATACCAGAAATAACAAAGATGCAAAGGTGAATTGGCGATTCGCCACTGCCGATGCCAGAGTTAAGCTTTCTCGTCTTTATCTGACATTAAATAGTTGACGCGACACTAGTTAAAAGACTATTTATACTACCTTTTCATATTATTATATGAAATAATAATATGAAGTCTAAGGAACTTATGGAAAAGCAATGGGAGTTTATTAAGCCGCCTCTGTGCTGCATACCCATCAACGAGCGAAATAGAAAGAACCCTGAGTGGGGACGGCCTTTTGCGTTCGATGAAGAGACTTATGCCAAAAGAAGCGGAATCGAACGGATCTTTAAGTGGATTAAGATGGGATTCAGAAGTTTGATTATCAGGTACGAGCCCATTTGACGAACTTGGCCAAGCCTTCCTCAATGGAAACCTCCGGCCGGCACCCAGCCAACTCCTTTGCGCGTCCCACATCCGCCAGTGTATGCTCCGCATCGCCCTTCTGCCTGCCAGAGTACACCACCTCGGACGTACTCCCGGTGATCTTTCGAAGGTGAGCGATCAGGTCGTTCACCGTGATCCTGTGGCCTCCGCCGACGTTCATTGCATAACCGTCGGCAGCGTCCGTCTCGAGCAGCCGCAGGTTCACCCTGACGATATCGTCGATGTAGGTGAAGTCACGGGTCTGCTCGCCGTCTCCGAAGACCGTGATGGGCTCGTTTGCAAGCAGCTTCCTGGTGAAAATGGAGATTGCGAGGTCTGGGCGCATCCGGGGGCCATAGACTGTGAAGTAGCGCAGTGAAACTGTCGGGAGGCCGTAGACCTCATAAAAGACTCGGCAGTAGTGCTCGGCGGCGAGCTTCGAGACCCCATAGGGGGAGACCGGCATTGTGGGATGCGCTTCGTCAAAGGGGAGGTACTGCACTTTCCCGTAGACCGATGACGAGGAGGCGTTGATCACCCGCTCTACACCGGCATCCAGGGAGGCCTTGAGGACGTTCAGAGTGCCAAGCACATTGACATTGTTCGGCTTGAACGGATCCTCAACCGATATCCTGACACCGGCCTGAGCGGCCTCGTGGAATACATAGTCGACAGTATCGTTGATGACTCTCCGGACAAGGTCTAGATCATTGATGTCTCCCTCGATAAAACACACATTAGGATTTGCAAGCAGGATTTCAAGGTTTTGTTGCTTTAGATCAGGCGAGTAGTAGTCATCCAAATTATCGATGATGACGACCTCATTCTCTTTTGCAGCCTCTTCCGCAATATGGGATCCAATGAATCCTGCACCACCAGTGATTACAATTTTCGACATCGTTTGCCTACTTAATCCTTTTTACTAGCAACGCAAAATAAACTGAAATTAAAATAATATGGCAAATAATAGTTCATGTATTTAAAGCAATTTGCCAAAATATTATAATTCTTATTTTTTAATCGATTTGGATGAAGCAAGTTTGCTTTTAAAAAAAAAACATCAAAGCCATTATTCTCCAGAAGTCCTTTAAGCTCCCAGTACGTTTGAGTAGATATATGATTCCCGGCTTTTTTTAATTCTTTATACGATGCTCGTTTTATTATTAACCAATAGGGAGTGTCCAAAATTTTATTAGGAGTTTTAATTAAAAAAATGCCATTAGGTTTTAGAACTCTTTTCGCTTCGGATATATGTTGATTCACATAAGACAAATGCTCAAGATTTTCAACACTTATTAGTATATCAAAAGAATTATCTGAGAAAGGGAGATTTTGTGCATCACCTCGAATTAAATTTAAGTTGGGATAGGTTTGCTTGACTTTGACAAGCTTCAAGCCATTTATATCTAGAGATACTATTGATCTACCCTTGGTATGGATATAGTTTGATAAATGGCCCCCTCCAGATCCAACTTCGAGAATACAACCGCTATGCTTTTCAATTGGATTGAAGAGCATATTATGGAAATCATTAAAAGCAATGCTTAGTCTATCCATATTACTCACCACAATCTATCGATCAAACAAAGAGCATTGACTCGATTCATGCGTGAAACCATTCTCCTGTACTCGAATAATGCCAAGGTGCCTTCCAATAGCACCTCTTGTCTCATGGTTCTCAAGAGCGAAATCTATAATCGCCTTGATATATCCCGCCTTGTCCCCGGTATCGTACCGCTTCCCCTGGAACAGATGTGCATAGATATCCTGGAACTGGAGGAGAATCCGTATCCCGTCGGTGAGCTGGATCTCGCCGCCGACACCAGGGGTTGTGTGCTTCAGACACTCGAAGATCTCGGGGGTGAAGACATAACGGCCGATCGCCCCGATGTTCGAGGGGGCCTCTTCGACATGTGGCTTCTCGACGATATCATCGATCCTGTAGAGCGATGGGCTTACCCGAGTCCCCTGGATGATTCCATAACTCCTGATTTTCTCTGGAGGGACTGCCTCGACTGCAATGATGGAACGCTCTTTCTCCCGGTAGAGGTCGATGAGCTGCTTTGTGCAAGGAACACTGTTCCTGATGATATCGTCTCCGAGAAGCACAGCGAAGGGCTCGTCGCTGATATGCTTTTCGGCACGCAGAATAGCATCCCCGAGTCCTCTCGGCTCCTTCTGCCTGATGTAGTGAATATCCACCAGAGAGGATATCTCCTGCACCATCCTAAGCGCTTCGAACTTCCCATTATCTCGCAGGTGCATCTCCAGTTCTGGCGAATCATCAAAGTAGTCCTCGATTGCCCGTTTCCCCCGGCCGGTGATGATAATCAGGTCATCTATCCCCGAGTCGATAGCCTCTTCCACCACATACTGGATCACCGGGCGGTCGATGAGCGGGAGCATCTCTTTGGGCATCGACTTGGTCGCCGGGAGGAAACGAGTCCCGAGGCCTGCCGCCGGAATGACGGCCTTCCTGACCTCCATCACCAGCAGACCCCCTCATAGACCCCTGCAGTCCGGGAAGCTGCAACAATCCTCCGGCCATCGATGACCGTCTTTCCGCTGTAATCGAGCTGCTCGAACTCCTGCCATTCAGTTGTGATCAGTACGGCATCGGATGCAAGAGTGGCCTGTGCCGAGGGCGCGTACTCGATTTCCGGGAAGAGAGCGGCAAAGTTCTCTTTAGCGAGTGGGTCGTAAGCTACGACCCCGGCTCCGGCATCGAGCAGAGCCCTGATGATCGGGATGGCTCGGCTCTCCCTGACATCATCGGTGTTGGGCTTGAATGCCAGGCCCAAAATGCCAATTCGCCGGCCCTTGAGGTCTGGGATGTGAGTCTGGAGCAGCCTGACCAGCTTTAGTGGCTGGCTTTCGTTGACTCGCAATGCCGCCGGGATGATCTGCAGATGCTCGCCATAGTCACCTGCTCCGGCAATCAGGGCCCGGACATCCTTGGGGAAACACGAGCCGCCAAATCCGATCCCGGTCCGGAAGAAGGCAGGGCCAATCCGGCTGTCGAGCCCAACCCCGGCAAAGACCTCCTGCGAATCGATCCCAAGTCTCTTTGCCAGATTGCCGATCTCGTTTGCGAAGCTGATCTTTGTCGCAAGAAAGGCATTGCTCGTGTACTTGATCATCTCCGCAGTCCTGATTGAGGTCTCGATCTTAGGGCAGGTGAAAGATGCGTAGATGTCCCTGAGGACTTGCATCGTCCTCTCATCTCCAGCACCGAGGATGATGCGGTCTGATTCACGGAAGTCCTGGATGGCGTTGCCCTCCCTGAGAAACTCTGGGTTCGAGCCGAGGCCGAAGTCCACAAACGCCTGCTTGCCCGATGCTTCTTCGAGAACAGTCCGGACCGGCCCTTCAGTGCTTCCTGGAAAGACGGTGCTCTTGACGATGACTGGGTGAAAGTCCGGGGTCTCTTGTAGCGTCTTTCCAATCGTGGCACCTGCAGATAGGACATATGTGAGGTCGATCGATCCGTCGTCTCCGGACGGGGTGCCAACACAGATGAACGTGATATCCGTATCTCGCACGGCAGCTGCAAGATCTGAGGTCGCAGCGAGGCGCTCCCGGTTCCTCTGGATCAGATCATCCAAAGAGTGCTCATAGATCGGAGCCTTCCCATGGGAGAGTAGATCAAGTTTCTTCTCATCGATATCGCAAAAGACAATGTTATGGCCTAAGTCAGCAAAACACACGCCGGTAACCGTGCCGACATATCCGCAACCGATGATCGAGATCTTCATATTGCTTCAACCATATTCAAGACACCAGCCATCTGGCTTACCTTACATCCTCGGGACGGGAAAGACCGGATACACGTTTGAAATAGCCGTCCCCACTTTTACGAGATTTATCTACCAACCCGCCTCTCGTTAGAGATGCGTACAGATCAAGAGTCTTGGAGACAGTATCGCTCCAGGAGTACATAGACACCGCTTTCTCCCTCCCGTTCCTTCCGCAACCTTGAGCCATCTCATGATCAGACAACAGGGTTGAAAGAGCAGCGGCCAGAGCCTCAGGATCCTTGGGCGGAAACAACAGTCCACACTCCGAGACGATCTTGACCAGCTGAGGTAGTTCTGTACAGGCCACCGGGACGCCACAGGCCATTGCCTCAAGGATTGTCCTTGGAACTCCTTCCTCCAGGCTTGGAAGAACAAACAGGCTGGATTGCTGGTAGATCTCCGGCAGATCCTCATTATCGACAAAATCCATGAGAATAACCTTCTCCTTGAGGCCCAGATCCTCGATCATTTTGAGGCAATCATCCTTCTGAGGTCCTCTTCCGATCATAAGGAGGGTGTAATCAGCGAACTCTCTTGAGAACAGCTGGAAACCTTCCAAGAGGTATTCGACACCTTTTCCTGGGACGTATTTGCCTATCCACAGGATCTGCTTCTTGGGGGCAATATTCGTTAAAGGAGTGAAATGATCCGTATCAACACCATTGTGGATAATTGATATCTTTTCGGGGTGGATACCTAAGTCGATTAGCTGTCTCCGCTCGGTCTCTGTGTAACAAATGATACTATCAGCGGTGTCATACGCCCACTTGGCAACAGTCGGGACGTATAGCTTTTGTAGCCAAATTGGGGCAGTCTGCGAAACGAGTCCGTGATTCGTAATGACAAGAGGAGATGAACCTAGCATCCGCATAAGAGCACAGAATACTGTCGAGGAATACAGGTGGGAATGAGCATGGATGATATCGTACTTCATTCTCTCACGTAACAAGCGACAAAATAGACTCGGTGATATTGGGTTTCGAAAGACTGTTATTCCTTTGAACCTGATGATGCGATAATTATCACGCACCTCTTCCAGAGGTTCATCATCCCATATAGAGGTATAGACTGTCACTTCATGACCCATGGATGCCTGCATCTTCGACATTTCATGAGCATGAATAGCTATCCCGCCGACGAAAGCAGGGTAAAGGTCGCCTGCAACCCTCAGGATTCTCAAGCTGAACCACCGCCAGGCTCTTTGAAGATTTCACTTACTATCTCATCGACAGCGTTTGAGCCAGCTTCCATCGCACGATACTGTCCCATATATGTGAAAGTCCCTGAGCGCCCGATGAGTTTGAGGTTTTTTAATCCGTTGAGATACGTCATTACAGTCTTTAAACAATCCCCATAGCCAAGATCGTAGACAGGATATGCATATCGTTCCTTGTGGACAAAATAGTCGACGATTTCACCCTCTTTAACGATACCTAGTTCCTCAAGTTTAGGCATAGCAATTCTGAATAATTCTGAGTCATTTTTATTCCAGAAATCGTCCTGATACCAGCAAAAGAATTCGACTGCCAGAGCAGTCATGGCATCCGGGCAGCTTTTCCGGCTATAATTCTTCTGTTCCATTATCCGTGCGAACGGGATTTTGGGATCCGGATAGTAAATGCAATGATCACTCAGAACGCGACTTTTATTAACCATTATATATAAACAAAGATGTGATCTGTGCTTTAAGTTCGAAACGGAATCTATGACCTCAGCAGGTGGTCTCGGATCTAATAAATGGATCAATTTGCCGATTGGGATAGACGAAAGAAGATAATTGGGGTGATAGGACTGGACAGAATCCTGTTCACACACAACAACTTCCTCAATGCGTCTGTTATCATGTAGAATACGTACGGGAAATGAATCAGTCTTAATCTCACCAACGTTGGATTTTTCGATATTTACTTTAATCTGCTCACAGATCAACCCTATACCCTGCTCAGGATAGCAGACCGGGTGCCCGGATTGAGAGTATAGATTCTTCCAAAAGTTGGAGATCTGTTCTATGAGAACATCCAGCATTGAGAACTCGCCAACTCGCCAGGCTAGATCAGCAGAGAGTTCAGAGCATTTGAGCCCCCATATTTTTTCGGAGTATTTAAGGATAAA
>NZ_DAKC01000128.1:20135-21986 GCF_002496465.1 Methanosaeta sp. UBA356
TTTCTATTCAAATTATCTGCAGATTGAAGCATGGCAAGTAGATAATCATAGACCATATTCAGAGCGCGCACAAATCCTACATTTTGCAGGGCATTTTTAATCTGGATCGGGTAATCAAATTCATCCTCGCCAACACGAACCGTCTCCAGATATTTTCGGTTTGCCTCCTCGTAGTGGAGCAACCGTTCTCCCAACATCTCTTTGATAAAAAGATACATCTTCTCATTATAATCGTAAACATAGGGCTTGGTGCATAGGATATGGGGGCCGATATCCAGAGAAAACAGGCCATATTGTATTGTTTTAGCAAGACCGCCAATATCATTCTCTTTTTCAATTACCGAAAAATTTACGTTGTTACTGAGCAACCGTGAAGCAGCTGACATCCCTGCTGGGCCCGCTCCTAGAATTAGAACATTGCGATCCATAGAGTTCACGTACACCGTTATTGCATAATTTGCGTCGCTTAAGGAATTTTAAGATACGAAAAGAATGAGAAAGCATTGATACCGATGAAGCCTCAGATCCATCAACGAATCTCTCTCCGCTCAGCTTTCATTAGGGTTGCATGCAAGCGGGAAAACAGGTGGGGAATAAGGAGCTATAACAGACATTCAGCATCCTTTTTCTCTGCTCATAATCTGCGCAAACAATCTGAGGATGATATCCGCATTCCATGGGCCCGAAAACCGCTCTGCAAGTCGTTAGTTATCTCCAGCCCGCCGTTAGATGTTCAATTATACACTTACCAGCCTTTCCATCCCCAAACGGATTCTCCCATTCATTTCCCTGCAGCATTATCCGCTTTGCCCTATCGACCATCCGCAAAGCATCAGCCCCCGCCAGCACATTTGCCCCCACATCCAACGTTTCCGGCCTCTCCGTGTTATCTCGCAGCGTCACGCAAGGCACGCCCAAGATGCAAGTCTCCTCCTGCACCCCTCCCGAGTCGGTCAGCGCCAGCCGGGCGCCCGCCTCTAACTGCAGAAACTCCAGGAATCCCAGCGGCTCAATGGCTCTGATGCCATCGAGCTCGAACCCAAAGCTCTCGACCATCTTCCTCGTCCTGGGGTGGACCGGGAAGACCATAGGCAGGCCGAATTCGCTCTTGACCATCCCCAGACCCCGGATGATCTCCCCCAGGCGCTCCTTGTTATCCACGTTCTCCTGCCTGTGGGATGTGACCAGGAAATACCCCTTGGGCTCAAGGCCAAGGTCGGCCAGGATGTTGACCTTCCGCATGGCGATCTCCAGGTTCTGATAGACCGAATCCACAATGGTGTTGCCGGTGACGTGGATCTTCTCCTCAGCTATGCCCTCTTTGAGAAGATTTGCCTTGGAGATCTCAGTGGGGGCAAAGCAATAATCCGAGACGTGATCCGCCACCACCCGGTTGATCTCCTCGGGCATGCTGCGGTCGTAAGAGCGGAGCCCCGCCTCCACATGGCCCACCTTGATTTGCAGCTTCGAGGCCGCCAGGGCCCCGGCCATCACCGTGTTGGTGTCTCCCTGCACCAGGACCACATCCGGCCGCTCAGCCATCAGCACTGCTTCCAGATCTGCCAGGATCCGCCCAGTCTGCTCGCCGTGATTGCCGGAGCCTACATCTAAATTATGATCTGGCTGCGGTAACTCCAGCTGCTCGAAGAATATCCGGTCCATCTGATAGGAGTAGTGCTGGCCGGTGTGTATGATGCTGTAATCCAGGCCGCGGCGCTGGCACTCCCGGATCGCCGGAGCCATCTTGATGATCTCCGGCCGGGTCCCGAGGATGATTGCAATGGTCATGGTAGATCGTAGCCTTTGGATTTTTGGGTTGATTGGACTGCGATAAACGGAATTTAACCACAA
>NZ_DAKC01000128.1:22282-22688 GCF_002496465.1 Methanosaeta sp. UBA356
TCGTCGCAAATCGGTTTGATCGGATTGAAGATAACGGATTTTAACCACAAAAACCGGTCCATAAATAATTCTAAATAATCTATCAGCTATCAGACATCTCGAATGAAGATGACATCGAGGCCGTAATCATTTGCTCGATCGTACATCTTTCGGTCATCCGTAATTAGGATTGATCCGGTTTCCTCGGCACATGCCATGAAGACAACATCAAAACCGCTGGCTTTGGTTCTCATGCCAATCCTAATCGACCGCTCCATCAAATATGCGTCGCCATAGAATCTGGAATTCTGGCCGAGAAATGTCAGGGCGAGACCTGCTCTCTGCGTGTCTGACAATCGGGAAACAACACACGCGGTTTCTATGAGGGCCAGCAATGGAATATGGTTTGCATATTCTCCTGATTCGG
>NZ_DAKC01000125.1:0-11131 GCF_002496465.1 Methanosaeta sp. UBA356
GTCCGGAGATGATGCTGGCTATGCTCCTGTCCAGCTCCTCCTCCACCAGACGGATGGCTCCGCAGGCGGCCAGGACGCGCAGGGCATCAGAGTTGAAGAGGGCCATCTCCGCTGGATCAAGGAACTCCCTCTTCGCTCCGATGAGGGGGTCCATGGGAAGAATGATATAGCCGTAGCCTTCGGCTGATAGAGCCTCTCTGGCCTCTTTTTTACTCGGACCGTCGGAGATGATGATAGTTGGAATGCCACGGTATGCCTCCCGGGCGGCGGTGGGGCCTGCGGTAGCGGCATTGGGGCTGCTGATAACTACCAGTTGAGGCTGCCAGGCCTTCAGCTCTTCTGCAGCCTTTCCCTCCTTCTCAGTCATCTTGGGGCCGAAGCTGATGATCTTGAACTCTATATCCGTTCTCTCTGCGATCTCATCCAGGGACAGATCGATAGCCGTAGAGGTGGCTATGTTTCCCAGCTTCACAAAGCCGATCTTGAACATGCCGGTAGAGAAGTCATGGGGAAGATAAAAGGATTTTGTTTTCCAATGCGGATAATTGCCGGCAGCCGATCGTCGGATGGAATCTTGGATCTGGGCTTTCCCGCTTCAAAGGCAGGTTCAGGCCTTTGATCATCAGGAGAGAGATGCACGCATAGCCGCAAAAGCACCCAAGATCCTGCCAATTGCCCAGAGAGAGGTTCGGAAGCTGCAGCAGGCCGATGAGCCAAAGGATGAAGCTGGGACCCTTGAGAGAGCTGCCAGGCTGGAAGATCTGCATATCTGTCAGATGGAGAAGCTGAAAAGAACCAAAGAAGAGTGATAAGGTTTATCATTACTGGATGGCCTCATAAAGAGAAGGCGGCAAGATCCTGAACGTGCATTTTGAAAACTGCAAAAAAATGGACCATGAGACGGCTTTGCAGATAGCCTGGAAGCTGAAGGCTGAAGCCGTAGGCTCTCGAATAATTATAATCAATTTTTATAATTTTGTAATGCCCTAGAATCGACTTTCACCTTCCCCGATTGCGGCGATCTCTCTGGCGGCGCTGAATGCCAGGCAAGGTACATGGAGCCGTTGGTGGATCTAGACTCTTATCAAAGCAATCCTCACGTAGGATTCTGGTGAGGCGAACGACCTTTAGACTCCTATAAGGGTCTGTTGCCATGAAATACTTGAAAATTCATAGTTTTAGGTGCATACTGTAATTTCATAGATGCCTTCCAGGGGAGTGTTTTTGCCTCCCTCCCCGTGTTAGAGAGGTCTATGATAGTTTTAAATTGGAGGGAATGAATTAGCAATCATGCCTCGATTGATAATAGAAAAAAGAAGAAATTTGGGATTAATCCCGGAAGTTGTCGGATATCTATCGAGTACTTCTGCACCAGATTACATATATACTGATTATAAAGTGAGACATCCTGCTGGTGTCTTTGGACTGGCTACTTACTATGTGATAATGGATTTCATTGATTTGCTAAAAGAGCTTGAAGAGAATCAACTTAATTATAATGATATAAACATCTTGGATAGAAAATTTAGAAGTTTGCTTAATAACTTCTTTAAGTTTTATGACTCGTGCTATGAAATTATGCTTGGTTGTTGTAAACAACATATTCCTCCATCCGAAAACGAGTTTATTTGGAGATGGCTGGAAAATGAAAGAAGGCACCCCGATCAAATCTACCGTGTTGGGACTGAATTCCATAATGGTACAAAGAACGAGCTGAAATATTTTAGGGAACTCTACAACAAATTGAAGCATACAAGCAATACCATCCACGAAGAGTATTTTCAGGATAGATCCCATGTTATTATGGGATTCTATATGGAAGCTGTTGCTGGTGTAAGAACCGTTGGCCCGGATGACCACATTCATCCCAGGCATAATGGGAATGTTAAGTCTGCAAACTCTTATAATTTTAAGTTAAGAGAGCTATATTATTTAATATATTTTATATCCGATGAGCTTAAAAAGGCTCTGGAAATGCATTACTTTGACGTATATGGCCTACATCTTGAATTTGATGAGAACTTAAACTCTGATGGCAGAATGAATGATCAGAAATGGAGAGACTTATTGGAGCGAATCAAGAGACTGCCCCAGGATTATTACCCAAATGAGTTTGGCGAGAATCTCTATAATGTTCGGGAAGAATCTGATAGATTAATATTCGAGGAGGGAATAGCTGGACAGACGGATTTAAATGGGCACTTTGGCGGCAAGCAGAGGTTAGATGGGTTCACATCAACAATAGTCCTGCCTTATGTGTCAAGAGATACGTTTAGACCATAACTGCGATCGAAATGGAGATTCACCAGATTTAGCCATATCCTGGATTTGTTAAATCAAACTTGCGTGCTGCCACCCCGCCTTAGAGGATGGAGTAGCTTCGGGCCGCACGCCCTCACATCCGGTTTTATGGAATCCCTAAATCGTCGGGCTTTCGTTGACCAGATCCCCTTGATCAGAATTATCGTAACTCTATTTAAAACTCTGTTTTAGGTTCCCAGAGAGTCGGGGTGAGAGATCCTTGCGGGGCAGCTGCAGTTACGCAGCGTGACCACATTAAGCATCTGCTTTATTTCAGGGCTATTTCACCGGTTAGCCTGCAAAAAGCCGGCATTTCCGCAGGTGCTTGGCCGTGGTTGTGAAGGGAAGGCAGGATAGTGATCTCGGGCGGTATAATGATGCTTGAAATTATCCTACCCTTCCAAGCAAAACTCTTGAGGCCATAGCCCTTTTTCTTTAGGGTCCACGCCTTCAACTTCGAAACGGCATCGGATCATCTCATCAACCTCCGAGAGCGGAACCCTAAAGACCTCTGCCAGAATCTCCTTGGCGGCTTCCAGCTCCATAGCCTTCAGATCACGGTGCACTACCCTATTTTGCTGCCTGATTAGCTGCTCAAGGACTCCTGCCATGGATAACATATACTGCGTGCAAGATTAAGTAGATTTGCCAGAAAACAATATCAATAAACCATTTTTACATAATAGAATGTATGAATAAGATACAAATGGGCAAATCAAGGAAAGTGTGTTCAGATCTCAGAGAATAGCCAAATGAAATCGTTTTCTTAGGCTAATTCTTACAGGAAATAAAACGCCCGGACCGGGATGTTATCTCTATTTTACAGGTAACACTTATATACCATCAGAGCCTTATCCATATCAGGTGAGCACGTGGTTAAACCGGACAGATCGCGATATATTTGGCTCTATTGTAAGTCTAAAGCCCAAAAAGATGAGTGGCAGGCCCTGGCAGGAAAGGCGAATACTCCTCTATCGGCCTGGTGCGCTTCGATTATTGAGGAGAGGTTAGCAGAAGAGGACGGAGGTCAACCACGGCATAAACTGGTCAAAGACATGGAGACCTTGAAGGCTGATAACAAGGCTCTGCGCGACGACCTGAGGCAAAAAGAGGTAGTTTTGCAGAGGTATGAGGCCGAATTGCGGCGCTATCGGGCCGAACCATTCCAGGCAGAGGCATTCAAGGGCGTGCGCACATTCTCAAAAGAGCTGGTGGACATCCTGAAGGCGCGTGGTCGCGTGGGAAGCTACCAGATACTCGAGCTGTTGGGGATCAATCCCGGTGAAGCAGAGGCCATTAAGGCAGTCTCAAAGCAACTGGAAGAGCTGGAGAAGTTCAATCTGATCAAGGCAGACGGCAAGGGCTGGCAATGGATCGCATAATCAAGGACTTTGAAAGAGACTGCCAGATACGAGGAATGGCAGAACGGTCCATAAACTCATATCATACATGCATCCGTGCCTATGGGGATTACCTGGCGGCCCGTGGGAAGGGGTTTCTAACCGCCAATAAGGATGATCTCGTTAGCTTCATAGAGTCTCTGAGGTTGGACAAAGGACTATCGCTAATGACGGTTAAGAGATACCTAGCGGCTCTATCATCCCTCTGCGAATATCTGGTTTTCAAGGAGCAGATCCAAGCAAACTACGTGAGGCCGGTTCGGAGTCGGTATATCAGGAGCTACAAAGAGACTCCAGAAGGGCGTAAGCTCATTTCGGTGGGCGACATGGCCAACCTGATCAATTCCACCCTGAATGTGAGAGACAAGGCGATTATAGCACTCCTGGCAAAGACTGGCATAAGGCGGAACGAACTTATCACCCTGGATATCTCTGATGTGGACCTGATCGAGAATATGATCAGATTGAAGCCCACGGCGAAGCGGACTAACCGAACGGTATTCTTTGATGATGAGTGCGCTTATCTCCTCAGGCGGTGGTTGAAGGTCCGGGAAGGTACGAACAAGAAAGGCAGCACTGCTCTATTCTTGAATCACGAAGGAAAGAGGCTTAACAGGTCCGGAGTCTATAACCTGGTGGTAGAGGCCGCCAGGCGCGCTGGCCTGCACAATCCCGATTCTAAGCGGCTGGAGGATCACTTTTCCCCTCACGCATGCAGACATTGGTACTGCACCCATCTCTTCAGAGCGGGAATGAGGAGAGAGTATATCAAGGAGCTGAGGGGCGACAGCCGGAAAGAGGCTTTCGATCTCTATAACCACATCGACCTGAAGGAGCTGAAAGAGGCTTACCTGGCGTGCATTCCGCAGTTGGGGATTTAGTAGATATCTCCCCTGGCGTCGAGTTTCAATACGAGAACTTGTGACTCCTCGACTTGATAAATGAGCCTGTATTCACCGATTCTAGCCCGGAATCGGTTTTTTTGGCCTTTACATTTTTTGATATCAAAATTGGTTGAAGAAAGAGCAACGATTTTGGTTCTTAATGGATAGGGATTCTCGCTAAGACTGTCGATTAGCTTCCCGATTTTTACCTGATGGGATCGAGGAAGAGATAATATATAAAGCCTGATTTTTTTATCTAAGCGAACACAAAAGCTCATAGACCAAGTTCAGCCTTGAGGTCTTCCCAGGATATGCCACACTTGCGGGTCTCTTCTGCCAGCCTGTCAAGCTCCTCAATCTCACATGCTTCCAGCTCGATCTCATCAATTGTGACATCCTGGATCTTGGTTAAGCCGGCCATGGTATGTACTCATCTTGCAGGAGAGATATAGGTTTCGATAAGGCGGGATCGTTCTATGACATTCTTCGTGCAATTGATAAAAATGTCATAGAACTAAGGCAGAAAAGAGAGAGCGGGCGGGGCTATCTTGCTGTCTCAAAATCACATATCTTACCACCGATCGAAAGGATTAAGATATTTCGTCGCGATCAAGCATTTGGTTGATTTGGGCAATTGTGGCATCTTGCGAATAATCCAAAGCTTTATAAATGTCAGTTCTTGCGCCTTTATCCCATAGCTCTTTTATCTTCTGAAAGGCAATTGGATCGGTTTCAAGCATTCTTCTTTCAGCTTCGACATCTTTTTCATGCTCAATATTTGAGACCAGTGTTTGAAAAGCAGCGACCGGGCACATTTTATCTGGCTTCCCCCCATGTAGCCATATAATACCCGACTCACTACAAATGAGATCATGAGCGGCGTCATAGGTAATATGATCCATATTATAAATTTCTGATAAACAGTCTCTATACAGCGTGTCCTTAAAGATCCCCATGATTATTTCCGCAGCGCCATAGTAATGAAGTGCTCTTGATGAAAGCTCACGTTCGAGTGTTGGTGTTAAGGTGCCTTCCGCTCTTAACAATTCTCGCTTGGAAAAAGTCGATTGAGACATGCTAAGGTAATGCTTTATCTTCTGAAGAATCGTTTTGGTGATGACTGGCAATTGCTCTTTCTGGATGTAATAAGGGTATTCGATTTGAGGCCCGCGTTTCCCAGGTCGAATCAAAGATCTTTCTTCGCTAAAAATTAGCCCACTGTTCTTTAGTCCCTTCAAGGTCTTCGATGCATAAGCCTTATCAAGCTTCAATATATCGCATATTTCCCATTGCGCATGCCCCTTTTCATCACCCAAAAAAGCCAAGACCTTTAACTCAGTTTGGTTGAATCCGAAGTCCTCAATTGCCATTCAAAGATATTCTACAAGCTATTCATTAAAATATCTTTCGATATGCAGAAATGGTTGACAAAGAAACGGTTGTCATACAACCATTATTTTTGTACCTATTTCTATATATATTTAGAGTATATTAGTATACGGGCATGGAGCTTGACTTAGGGACAAGACGTGTACAGGATTATCAAGGGGCGGCTTTGCTGTGCTTGCCAAAATCCTGGATTAAGAGCCGTGGGGTTGTGAAAGGTGATAGGCTTCGTGTGATTGCTCAAATGGATGGATCGCTAAGAATCGAAGCCCCGGAGATAGCATGAAAAGAATAAAGTGCCCGATGTTACCAGCATCAGGCGGCGCAATCCAAAGCAGAACACCAGGCAGGCAACCAGGAGTTCATTATGCATACCTCTCATTCAAAGGATAAAAGGATTTCTCCGAAGGCATGTGCCGATTGTGGCGGCTTCTTTCCCCTGTCGTTTGATCCCGACACACGGCGCTATTTCGATAATAGCACTCTTTGCCAATGCAGGAGGAGATCATGAGATCATTCCCGCCATACAGCGAGCCCCGCCGGTTGCCAGAGTACTCTGAGGCTCGCGGTGAACTCCTCCGGGTTCTGATTCTAGAAGGTTTCGCCGTCGCCATGTTCTCATGGGGGGCAATTTCTTTGCCTGGGGAGATGGAGCCGAAGCTGACCGCCCTGGTGGGCCATGAGATTGCAGTGCTCAGGCTGGATGGATATCATGTTCGCGAGGTAAACGATGCCTGACGCGCTGGAGACTTCAAGCGGTCCTTGGACCGCCCATGCGGGCGAAAGCTATCTCTCTGCGGTGGCTTTCCCGGCCTGGATTTCATTATTTAGCCCGAGACCCAACTTCATCCTCAGCTCCGGCAGGCGCAAAAATGAGTGGCTGGAATGGGTAGATGAAGGGCGGTATCATGGTCTAGCGGCCTTCCAGGTGGATGCTGAGGGCCTGGTGAGCAAGGAGCCGTTAAAGACCATTCCTAGGAAAAGGCCCGGCCATGTGAGCGCGCGGCAGTGGAGGCGGTGCTGATGGTCAGCGAAACCCAAATACAAGCGGAAAATGCCAAGCTGAGGGGCCAACTGAGCAAGGCCATTGCCGATGCTCATTATTGGCGTGAGAGGGCCATCTTCCTTGAGGCTGAGAGGGACTGCTACCGTGACCAGTTCCGAGGGGGCTAAAAATGCAACCTCCCATTACCATAGACGACCTCACCACCAAAACCACAACATCCAGTGGGGGGATAATTGCAGAGCTATCCCCATCAAAAGCGGCCAAAAGCCTCTGTGATAAATTGACATTGGTTATGACTGGTGGTGACGATAGCATATGGTACTTTGACGGTCAAATCTACCAGAACCAGGGAAAGGAGTACATCAAGGACTTAATCTATTCAACAGCAGGAGATCTAGCGGATAAGAGACTGGTCAATGAGATTCTAGACCGTATAGGCTCCAAGTTGCGACTATCCCCCGTCACATTTAACCCAAATCCATCGTTACTGGGGGTAGACAATGGAGTGATAGACTGTAGCACTGGATCATTCCGGCCCTATGCCCGACAGGATTTGATTACTGATAAACTGGCAGTGCACTATGATAAAAATGCTCGATGCCCCGAGATAATCAAGTTCATCGAGAGCGTCACCCCAAGCAGCAACGATAGAATAACGTTGATTGACATTATAGCCAGTGGTGCATATAGAAAGGCGCTTCATTACATCGCTTTCCTGATTGGCCATGGTTCCAGCGGATCATCTACGCTCATTCACCTGCTGCAGGCATTTTATGGGGCTGAAAGTACTGAAGCCATACCACTCAATGAACTGGTAGAGAGACCGTTTGCGTTATCCTCTCTGAAGAATGCCCGGTACAGCATCGGGCAGGAGATTGAGGCAGTCAAAAAATCAGGAACCTCCAGGATTAAGGAGATTTCTGGAGGAGACTGGATATCTGCAGATGTAAAAAATAAAGACCGAGCAAGATTCAAGGGCTGGACCAAATTAATTTTCAAAGGTAATGCGGTCCCTAGATTTACCGATACCACCTGGGCCTTTCGGAGGCGGTTTGTAGAGATCAAATTGCCATACAAATTTGTTCCCGAAATAGACCATGGAGAGCCTAATCAGAGAAAAATGGACCCTGATATTGAGGAGAAAATCACAACCCCTGAAGAATTATCAGGATTATTGAATCTGCTCCTTACCAGGCTGCCTATAATCATCAAGAATAAGCGAATCCATCAAACCAAGGGCCAATACGAGGAATACAGGCAGCAGGTAGACAGCGTAACCAGCTTTCTTGACCTGTTCTGTACCTATTATCCTGAATCAAGAAGCGTACGGATACCAGTAAAGGATATCTACGGCCATTTTCTGAGGTGGTGCGATTTGATCATGGGCAACCAGGTGGATGCTAGGCAGTTTGGCAAATATATCAAGCACCATTGTGAAAATAAACCAGGAATAGAGACTACTATTGACAAAAAGACCGTTACCGTGTACCCAGGCCTCACATTTGATAAAGATAAGTTTGATGAGGTTATCAAGGATTTGCATACCGGATTAAAACCGGATAAGACCGGATTGAATACCGGATTAGAACATAGTCAACAGATATTGATTACCGGATATACCGGATTAGAATCTAATGTAGAAGGTACATGGGGGGATATACATGCCTCCTTTGGTCCTCTCTATGGAGAAGAATGTAAAAATGGTCAAAATGACCCATTTAATCCGGTTTCCGATAGCAAGAGGCCTGGTGGTGATCCGATTTTCAATCCGGTTAAACCGGATATACATCCGGTCCCTTCAGTGGTTGAAGAGTTCCTGGCTGATGGTGGTAAGAGCAGCTTGGACAGGTTCCTGGCAGAGTTCCCGGAGGCAGCAGAATGAAGCTATTGGCATTTGACTTTGAGACTGCTGGCGGGGAGACCCTGATCCATGGTGGTAAGGGGAAGCCAAAAACGCGACTGGACGCACGGAAGGCTACGCCAAAACTTCTGACATATGCTACAGAATCCGCCTCTGGTATCCTGCAGCCTGATGAGTACCGCCGGCTGCTTCCTGTGCTGGCAAATCCTGAGGTGGTTAAGATTGGCCATAACCTGGCATATGATCTTGGGCTCATCCGAGCAGCAGTGGGCCATAGATTTCCAGTGGTCAGTCTCTTTGATACCATGGTCGCCTACCAACTGCTGATAGCCGGGCTCTATGAGAACAGCCTGAAACATTCCGGCCTGGGGGCCGTGGCAAAAGATGTTCTGGGGGTGGACCTGGATAAGTCTCTACAAACCTCTGACTGGTCCGGGATTCTTAAAGAAGAACAGCTGCAGTATGCCCTCAAGGACTCTGAAATTTTGATCAAGCTATATCCAGTACTGAAGGATCTGCTTGAGGCTAAAGGCCTCTCCAGGGTGGCCCAGATTGAGTTTGACTGCATACCCATAACAGTGGAGGCTATGCAGATGGGTCTGCCGCTGGATATCCCTGGGGTGCAGGCTAAAATAGCATCTCTGACTGACGTTATAGGCGGCTTAGAGAAGGAAATCAGGGCTATTGCGAATGAGGCTGGCTGGGTATCTCCGAGCAAGGATAAGAAGCGCCGGAAACTGAATTTGAGTAGTTCACAGCACCTGAAGGCCCTCTTGCAGGCGGTCTATGATGATGTTAAAGACTCATCCGAGGCCACAATAAAGGCCCTTCTGCAACAGCAACCGGATAAACCTCTGGCAGGACTCCTTCGTGATATCAAGAAATATGAGATGCAACAGCGGTTTTTACGATCCTGGCTGAAGAATCACGACCAGGGGCGGCTGTACAGCAGCTATCAGCAGATCGGCACCAGGACGGGCCGATATACCTCCAGTGGTCCTAATGCCCAACAGATTAGCAAAGATCTGAGGTACCTCTTCAAGGCTGCACCAGGGAGGGCTTTGGTAGAATGTGACTACTCTAATATTGAGATGCGTTTGGCTGCTGAGATCTCAGGTGAGCCAACCCTGCTAAAGCTCTACCGTGAGGGTGCAGACCTGCACAAGGTCACTGCAGCTAAAGTCTTTGGCGTTCCAGTCGATGAAGTCACAACAGAGCAGCGCAAGACTGCGAAGGTGATCAATTTTGGTGCATTGTACGGGGGAGGCATTCCCTATCTCATGGAAGCTATCCCCGGCATTACAAAGGATGAGGCCATAACATATCTGGATGCTTTCAAGGCTGGCTATCCGGGACTGTTGGCGTATTGGGATAGATGCAAAAATAAGGCTCTGAGAGTGGTGGTTAACAGCAGGGAGTACCTTGTTGCCAGATCAGCATTAGGCAGGTTGGAGTATGTCCCACGCAGGGATGAAGCTACCGGAATGCTTCATAAAAAATTGAAGAACCGGCTAATTAATATCCCCATTCAGGCAACCGGCGTGGACCTCTTCAAACTGGCATCAGGATTACTGTATAAGGAGTTCTGTAAGCCTGAATACCAGGATTTCAATTTCCTTCTGTCCCTGCATGATTCTGTACTCTTGGAGTGCCCAAAGGAACGAGCTGAGGAGTGCTCTGAGCTGGTCAATAGGGTGTTCATGGCAGCAGCAGGAGAGATCTTCCGGGATGCCCCATGCGCAGCAGATGTAAAGATCGGCACTAACTGGTCCTTTGCGGAGGCCGGCGCATGACCGAACCTGAGGCCGTCGCCGGTCTGCGAAAGATCCGGACATATCTTCTTGAATCCATTTCGCAGGCAGCGGATGAGATCGCGGTGATTGATAGCGAAATAGAGGAACTACTTGGAGGCAGGAGACCAGGAGCAGGAGCAGTATGAGCAAAGGGAAATGTCACTCACGAGGAGCTAGAATGAACATCATGAAAGCAAACGAGCGGAACCTGAGGCGGAAAGTCCGGAAGCAAGCGGCCTACGATAGGCGGCAATACGACAAGCCACAGATCGAGGAGAGCTGATGAGACCTTATTGTCCTATATGCGACGGCGGCAACCGGACGTTGCTTGAAGAGATCCTTAGGCTGGAAGGCCCGGAGGTGTTAGCCCAATGCTACTCCATACCGCTTGAAGCGATCCGAGCCCATATGAGGGAGAGCTGAGATGGGGAGGAAAAGCAAGATTGAAGCCCATCCTCAGAGCGAGGAAATCATAAAGCGGCTGGCTTCTGGAGAAGAAT
>NZ_DAKC01000131.1:0-26964 GCF_002496465.1 Methanosaeta sp. UBA356
TAAAAAGTTGGAAAGTACAGTAAATAAAATCAAATCCAGAACAGAAACGATTCCTGTAGATGAAAGGCCGCGGGTATTAGTATGTAACAACCCAAAGAACGAAACAAGTAAATTCCGGGCCTATGCCAAGATGGATACATTAGCGCAAATGTGTCTACTGGCGGGAGGAAAAAACATAGCTGAGAATATACCTGAATTTGTTGGGACTAAAGATGCCTTAGAGGTCGAAACTGAATGGGTGATTACGCAAAATCCCGAGTTCATCTTCGTGCATAATGCAGCTTACGCTCCCGTCCATGGCTATGGTGCAGACGATCCAACAGCAATAGGTGATCCTGCAGGGATGAAAGTGATTAGAGATGGATTGATGAATCGCTCTGAACTATCCAATGTTACCGCAGTGGAGACAGGAGATGTTTATATAATGAGTGGACTTTTTAGAAACGATGGTTCGGGCGGTTTAGTAGGTACTGCATACATGGCAAAACTGTTGCATCCGGATCTCTTTGAGGATTTGGACCCAGAAGCGATTCAGCAGGAATACCTAAAACTTCAGGACTTCGACTTTGATTTAGACGAGCATGGGATCATCATTTATCCGCCAATAGAAATCGATGGAGGCTTAGCTGGAATACCTGATAAATACAAGGGCCAGGCATATTAAAGATATGCAAAGCAATGGTTTGTAAGGGGAGTGCATTCGCACTCCTCTTGAATGGTCCGTTCCTTCCAGCATTGCGTGCAAAGCCCACATGACCAAAAGAGCCATTATTTTTAAATATATTCGCTAAAAAAACGTATAAAATATTAAGTTAATGCTGAGGAAGTAATACCATGAAAGTACATTGGAAGATCGTCCTGATTATGCTGACTGCAGTGGCTGCATCCCAATTCGCTGTTGGTGCAGTATCGGGAGAACAGAATGGTGATAGATCCCATCAGGATCTTGCACTTGGGATCTTTGGTGATGCCAATATGGATGGCGTCATCGATGAGATGGATGTCGCATATGTCGAGGGAATAATCAAGGGAACAAATGCAGCCACCAATCTGAGCGATGCCGATTATGATGGCAAGATCGATGAGGGTGACATAACTCAAATCGAGCATATCATGCAAGGGACAGAGAAGGAGATTACTTTCATCGATTACGTAGGTAGAATCGTGACGCTGAAAGAACCAATAGATAGGATTATTGCTCTTGATCATTATGGTTGCGAGATGGTTCGCGCTGTGAAGGCAAATAACAGACTTGTTGCTGGCATGCGCGGGCCTGATTACTGGCCTGAATTAGTAGATAAGCCGGAAGTAGGCGGGTACGAAGAACCGGATTATGAGGCGATAGTGGATCTTAAGCCGGATGTGGTGATTACAAGTCAACTTGGGGATCCTCGTACTGAAGAAATACTGGAACCTGCTGGCATTCCAGTGGTAAGGTTGGATTTCTACAAACCGAAGGATTTTGTTAGAAATGTACAGTTATTGGGGATAATATTGGGTCAAGAGAAGGAGGCTGGGGAGGTCATCGATTTCTTCCAGAAGTATCTTAACACCGTTCAAGAGAGGGTAGAGACACTGAAGGCTGATGAGAAGAAGAGAGTCTACTACGAAGGCAGTGATTATAAGAGCGTTGCTGAAGGTTCAGGATGGCACGAATGGATTGAGATGGCAGGGGGGGCTAATATCTTTGCTGGCGCGGGTGCGTCAAATGTTGCAGTAGACCCTGAGGAGATTCTGAAAAGAAATCCCCAGCTAGTGTGGAGATCGGGCCCCGGAGATTACATTCCGCCAAATTCGAGTGAGATGGAGGCTTTGTATAATACCCTGATAAGTCGCCCGGGCTGGGATAAATTAGATGCAGTGAAGAACAATCAGGTACATATAATGACCTATTGGAACTCCAAAGGGTGCGCGAAGCTGATAGCCATTACCTATCTGGCAAAATACCTCTATCCTGAGATGTTTCAGGATATAGATCCAGAGGCCGTGGCCAGGGAATGGTATGAGAAGTACCAGGGAGTAGAGTATAAAGGCGGATATGTCTATCCGCCTAAAGGCTAAGAAGACAAATCCTCTGCCAATCAAGGCCAAGCTTCTCTTCGACATCTCTCCCCTGGAGGCCAGCTGCATCCTCACTTAAACATAGCGTTTCGATTCCAGGCGCCGGGACAGGCCTAGCTCTCTATGTTATTATCCTGATCGCTCGGAGATGGACTGAGAGAAGCTCTGCACTCTAAACCAATGGATGTAGTCGATAAGATGTGAAGATTGAACAGTGTTAAAGAGTAATATTTATTGCCAGGAACGTTGTTTGACCGATGAGCGGCATGAGTTCTCAGCTGCAGGAGGAATGGAGATGATATGGAAGATCTTTGCTATAATGATGCTATGCGTGACGCTGATGATCGGATCAGCGTTCGCCCAGGGGATGGATGTCCCTGGAGACAGCGATAGCGACAAAGTCGTTTCTGCCGAAGAGGTGGGAGCGGCAGAGAAGCTTGCACAGGAGGGAAAGCTCTCGGCAGACGAGCTGGAGGAGATTCGGCACATCCATGAGAAGTATCCGTTCACTATCATCGACTCGGCCAATCGGACTGTCACGATCTATAAGCCGGTGAAGCGAATGATAATCCAGCCAACGTTCGAATATGAGCCTGTTTTCATCCTGGGTGTGCAGGATCGGCTAGCGGCAGTGACTAACACCGCTCAAAAGTGCTTTTTCTATATGCCTGGCATCAAAGATAAACCTGTTGTAGGTGAGTATAAGGAAATTGACTACGAGTCGGTGATCGAAAATCAGCCCGATATTTATATTTTAGGCTCAAATAAGACATTGGATGATGTAGAGAGCAAATTGAATCCAATTGGAACGACAGTAATCGTAATGGACCTATCGAGCTTGAGTACTTTTAAGGATAGCTTTAGAACTCTTGCCAAGTTGATGGAAGAAGAAGACCGGGCTGAAGAATTTCTTTCCTGGTGGGAGAGTTACCTTAACGATATCAAAGAGAAAACTGATAAAATAGAACCTAAACGGAAGGTCTACAACGATTACGCCAATGAGCTTCCCTGGAGTACTGGGGCTCGCACATCTGGGATAGATGATGCCATAACTCTTGCTGGCGGCTTCAACATAGCCCGTAGTTTGGACAAGCTCTATTATGCACAGGTAGATCCCGAGTGGGTTTTACAGCAAAATCCAGAGGTTATCATCATCCCTGCCTTCCACGATTATGATCCTTCGGGCGATTACCTCACAGGGTATCAACTGGAAAACGGCGATAATGCTGAGAGATTCATTGAAGAAGCATCTCAGTGGGATGAATGGAAGCAGCTGGAGGCGGTCAAGAACGGCCAGGTCTATGTCTTGGATGGCGACACTGGATTTACAAGCTGCAAAGCAGTGATTGCTGCTACATATATGGCCAAATGGTTCTATCCGGAGAGGTTCAAGGACCTAGACCCCGAAGTTGTGCATAAGGAGTACTTCGAGGAGTGGCTTGGAGTGCCGTACAGGGGAATATGGGCTTATCCGCAAGCGAGCTGATGCATTGTATGGCCTTCTCACAACTTTTTAATCTTTTAGTAAGATTTTTTCAATATTAGTGATAATACGTAATATTTATATCTGGTAGAGTCTTCGGAACTGATAATGCAGCGGGATTTGCTGGCTGCAGGAGGATTTGAGATGAGGTTGATAAATTACGCGTTGACACTGGTACTCTGCCTATCGCTGGCAATTTTGCCTGCGCTGGGGACGGAGGGATTTCCCAAGACGATCGTGGATTCAGCGAATAGGACTTTAATTATAGATGAGCCCGTAGAACGGATTGTTCCCATGGTGGCCTGGTCCTATGAACCCCTGTATATCCTGGGTGTTCACGAAAAAATTATAGGCGCGGAGAAAGGCTCCAAAGACCAGTACTCCTATCTTACGGGCATGGCGGACAAGCCAGTCATTGGTACTTATAAAGAACTGGATTACGAGAAGGTCATCGAGCTGAAGCCCGATTTGGTTATCGTCCAGCCTAAGTTCATCACAGAAGTTGACCAGAAGCTTTCCCCACTTGGGATAACTGTTGTGTGTCTGCCCTTTAACCAGCTGGACATGTTCGATAAAGAGCTAAAGACTCTGGCAGAGATGCTGGGTCCTGAGGAAGAAGCAAGGGCAGAGGAATTCATTGCCTGGAAGCAGGGCTCTTTAGACGCCCTTCAGAGCAAAGTAGAAGGGATAGATGCCAAGGTGAAAGTCTACGGAGAATGGTCGGATACCCCTTGGTATACAGGCTCAAAACTTTCGGGAATGGACGAGGTCATCACCATGGCGGGCGGATTTAATATCGCAGGGCCGCTCAATTCGGAGGGTAATCTCTCAATGCGTTATCCTACAGTGGATGCTGAGTGGGTGCTAAAAGAGAATCCCGAGGTCATAATATTTCCGGCCTTTGATTATTTTACGGGATACCTGCAGACAGATAGCTCAAACTCAACCAAATATATCGAAGAGGCAAAGATTCGTTCTGGCCTGAACGGCACAGATGCCGCGGAGAACGACAGGCTCTATGTTATAGACGCATATCTAATTGAGGCGGCAAGAGGGTTTATCGGTGCACAGTATCTGGCGAAGTGGCTATATCCTGAGCTCTTCGAAGACCTTAATCCCGAGGAAATACATCAGGAATACTTCGAGAGCTGGTTGGGTGTGCCATATAAAGGCATTTGGGCTTATCCACTAGCGGAGTAGGTAATCGAAAATATATCTTCTTCTACCTTCTTCCATTCTTTTTTACCCTAATCATGATTAGACGAGTTTTGCCCACTTGGTTTTCATTGGCCGCCAAGATAGCTTTACGTTTGCTCTGTGCTTTCATCTAGAAAGAGACTTTCTTCATCAGCTCGTCAATGGATTTGCAGAGCGCTTGAACACTCCATGCGCTCATTCCATTGCATCTCCTCTTTAAATATCCCGGTTACCTATAAATATCTTCCATTCTAATATTATCCAACTGTCTATCCCCGCCGATCAAAGCAAAAACTTCGTGTGTGCGTGAAGTACAAAGGAGGAAGCGATGAAAAATATGGGAAAGAACGATATCCTAAAGCTCATATTATGCATAATCATCTGCCAAGCCTTAGGCTCATCTGGCTCGGTCTTCACCAACATGTCGGTGAAGACCTGGTATCCCACCCTGGTCAAGCCCTGGTTTGCCCCGCCGGATGGATTGATACCAGTGGTATGGATAATCCTGTTCACATTGATGGGAATCTCACTGTTTCTCGTCTGGCGAGAGGGATTTGACCGCCCGGAGGTGAAGGCGNNCATAATGGTGCTCAATCCATAAGCTTGGCTCAAAAGTCATGACCGGTTATGCTTTCACCGGTCATACCCTTTCTGGCCATGCATTTCTCTCAGTCAGCTTCTTAAAGCAATCCATGCATACTGCCAATGCACTTGCGGTCCGGCCGCAGATCTCCGTGAATCCCTCGCCACACACCTGGCATCCAAATGTGGGATGAATCTGAGCCTTCCTGGGCGGAGGGATTTGGACCGTATCCGCGCTGAGCAGCTCATCATCTGGAGCTTTGATGATCCGCCCGTGAAACTCAACTGTCGCTTTTAAGTCGTGGTCCATAACTCCTCTTTATCGGTNNTTGACCGCCCGGAGGTGAAGGCGACGATCTACATATTTGCCCTTCAGTTCGTATTCAATATCGCCTGGTCGGGTGCATTCTTCGGCTTGAGGTCTCCCTATTACGGATTGATAGTGATAGTGCTGCTCTGGCTGATGATACTACTGACCATATTCAAGTTCTGGCAGGTCTCGAGGAACGCCGCCCTGCTGCTCGTCCCATACATCCTCTGGGTGAGCTTTGCCATGGCTCTGAACTATAACATAATGGTGCTCAATCCATAAGTTGGATACCCTTTTCCTTGGCCAGGGCGACAAATCCCCCTATTGCCATCCCTGATTCTTAAGTCTTCGTCCATAACTCCTCTTTATCGGTATCTTGATTTTCATCCCCAATCTTGCCAGCAGCTCTGTCCTCCATCACTCCACCAGTCTGACCATCTATCTCCCTGGCCAACCGATCGTCCATCGTCCCATCTTTCAGCGAGCCTCTCTTCTCTCTCATGTCAAATTCCCCACAGGCGCTCTCTAAGAGCCCTCTGGTATAGGGATCGACAGCATTGGAGAGGATCTTATCTGTGCTCCCTTCCTCCACGATCCTGCCTTTCAGCAGTACTGCTATCCGGTCGCTCGCCTTCCTGGCTACTGCTATGTCATGGGTAACAAGCAGAATGCCAAGGCCCATCCTCTCCTGCAGATTCATGAGGAGCTTGAGGATCTTCGCCTGCACGCTGGGATCGAGCGCCGAGGTGGGCTCATCAGCAATCAAGAGCTTTGGCCTGAGGGCCAGGGCCCTGGCTATCGCCACTCTCTGCACCTCTCCCCCGCTCAGCTGATGGGGATACTTCTCCAAAAATCGATCGCTTATTGGCAGCTCCGCCTGTCTTATCACCTCTCGTGCCCTGGCCACCCTCTCCTCAGGGCTTCCTCTGCGCATCACATTCAGGGGCTCGAGAACTGCATCCAATACTGTCATGCGGTGGCTCACAGACTCCTTGGGATTCTGAAAGATCATCTGCACACGGCTGTAAAAAGAGACATCCCTTTTGCCAAGCTTATTCCCTTCCAGGAAGACCTCGCCAGAGCTTTGCTGGCACAGGCCCATGATGGCCTTGGAGAGGGTGGTCTTTCCAGAGCCGCTCTCCCCCACCACCGCCAATGTCTCTCCCTCATAAAGAGTCAAATCCACTCCGGATAGAGCGGAATAGGAGTCAAATGAGACGCCCAGGTCCCGGACCTCAAGCAGGGGCACAATCCCACCCCGGTGGCAGGCGACGAACCTTCCTTTCACCTCCTGGAGGAGCGGGACCAGGGTCTTGCAGATCTCTATCCTCTGAGTGCAGCGATCGTGAAATGGACAGCCTTCGAGGCCATGGCTCATCATTCCCGGAATGCCCTGCAGATCTTTGGCCCGGTTCATGGCCGGATAGGAGCGGATAAGGCCGCGGGTGTAGGGATGAGCGGGATTTTTCATGATCTCTTGTGCATCTCCGGTCTCTACTATCCTGCCGGCATAGAGGACCGCCAGCCGATTAGCCAGCCTCTGCGCCAGCGAAATGTCATGGGTAATCAGAAGGGACATCCTGCAGTGCAGAGCTGATTGGAGTAGGCGGATGATATCCATCTTGGTCATGGCATCCAGGGACGCAGTGGGCTCATCCAGTATCAGAAGATCGGGATCATTGGCCAGGGCCATGGCGATGGAGATCCTCTGCTTCTCTCCCCCGCTCAGCTGGTGGGGGTAGGCAACAGCCTTCTCTTCGCTCAGGCCTACCGCCCGGAGGAGACGGATCATCCCGGACTGGAAACTTCTCTCTCCCCTCGATTCCTCCCCTCCCTTCAATCCTCTCAGCCCCTTCAATCTCCCAAGGCTTCCTAACTCCAGCAAGCACTGCAGTCCTTTTTGATGAATGGATATGGCCTCTATGATCTGATCCCCCACCCGCTGCACTGGATCAAGAGCATCTTCGATATTCTGAAATACCATGGCCATCTCTCCTCCCCGCAGCTGGCGAAGCTCATCCTCTGTGATCCGGAACAGATCCCTGCCATTCAGCAGCACCTCTCCCCTGGCTGCTCCCTTTGAGAGGAGGCCCATAATGGAGAGGCCCAGGGTGCTCTTTCCCGCTCCGGACTCGCCGATAATGGCCAGGCAATCGCCCTTATCGATATCCAGATCTATTCCCCTGAGGATCTCCGTCCTCGCCATCGTGACCCTAAGGCCTCTGATGCTCAGCATCCGCCAGCCTCCAAAGAGCCAACCTCCCCATTCTCATTCTCTTCTCTTTCATTCCCATATTCGCGCTCGTTCACATCATCATTCCAGTTTTCATGCACATGCTCGTGTCCGTGCTCGTGCTCATGTCTGCACAGCCTGGGGTCCATGGCTGCCTCCAGGCTCACTCCCAAAAAGCTCAGGCTCACCAGGGTGAGCGACAGAAAGATGCCAGTGGGAAGCAGCCACCACTTCCATACATCAAGATAGGTGAAGGCCAATGCCTGGTGCATCATCTTCCCCCAGCTGATGATCAGCGGATCTGAGACTCCAAGAAATGCCAGCCCCGCCTCCATGAATACCGCCCTCCTGGCATCCTGGATCATCATGGAGGCGATGATGGGAGAGATATCGGGCACTATATGGTTCTTGAGTATATGCCTCTGGTCCGCTCCAAAGGTCCTTGCGGCATAGATATGCATCCGCTCCTTCAGGGTGAGGACCTGGGAGCGCACGATTCTCGCTCCTCCTGGCCAGGAGAAGGCAGATATCAGCAAGATCAATAGTGGCAGGTTTGGCCTGAAGTAGGCCGCAATCAGAATCATCACAATGATTGTGGGAAGGGAGATCATCACATCCACTATTCTCATCCAGAAGCGCTCATAGAGCCCGCCCACCAGCGCGGAGGAGGCTCCGATCAAGACGCTAAGGGAAGAGGCAAGCAGGGCCACAGATGCTGCCACCAAGAGGGAGGTTCTCGCCCCGAAGAGCAATCTGGTCCAGATGTCCTGGCCCATGGAGTCTGTGCCCAGAAGATGATCATTCGAGGGGGAACTGAATATCCTGCCGGTGTACTCGGTGGGTGAATAGGGGGAGAGAAGGGGCGCGAATATGGCCATAAGCAAGATCGCTGCCAGCACCAGGATGCCCAGGAGCGCCATCCTATCGTGCCTGATTTCATGGCCGAGGTCAATGTGCATATCTGGTCCTCGGGTCAAGCCTCTTGTAGATTTGGTCGACAAACAGATTGGCGAAAAGAACGGTGACCGTCACCAAGAGGAGTATTCCCTGGATCAGGGGATAGTCTCGCGCATCCAAAGCGGTTCGGAGCATCAGTCCGAGGCCGGGATAAGAGAAGATTATCTCGATGAACAGCGCGCCTGTGATCAGCTGAGGAATGCGCAGGCCGGTAGCGGTGGTCACGGGCAAGAGGGCGTTTCTTCCTGCATGTGAATAGCGCAGGCAGAATTCAGAGCAGCCCTTGGCCCGGGCGGTGAGCATGAATCCCTCCTTTAATATGGTGACAACGGTGTTTCTGGTGAGAAGATAGATGCCGCCCAGATCCACTAAAACCAGAGCGGCCAGGGGCAGGGCGAGATGCCTTGCGATATCTGCGACCAAAGGGAAGCCTTCCAGGCCGGAGTAGGGGGTGAGAGCGCCGGACAGGGGAAAAAGGTTCAGGCTAACCCCGAATATGAGCAGGAGGACAATTCCTAAAAAGAAGTCGGGAAGGCCGCCCAGGAGCATGAGCCCGGCTAACAGTCCCCTGTCTATTCTCTCACCCCGGCGGTATCCGGACTCGATTCCCAGCATCACGCCCACCACGGTGGCTATCAGCAAGGACAGGCCTACGAGGAGCAGAGTCCAGGGAAGAGCACCCATGATGACTGAGGAGACCTCATCCTTATAGTAGTAAGAGAAGCCGAGGTTGCCCTGCAGGAGAGCGAGGACATAGGCGACCATCTGCTCCGACCAGGATTTGTCCAGGGCGAAGAGCTCGGTTAGGTGGACCTCCATCTGAGGAGTCATGGCTACCAGGGCTTCGTCTCCATATATGGCCTGCAAAGGGTTGCCGGGCATCATACGGGGCAGGATGAAGTTGAGGGCGAATATGGCCAGCAGAGCTATAATGTAGCTTAGAGCCCCTCCCCTCTTTCTTCCCTCATTTGACATCTTCGTGCCTCACTGGAAATCCGCCATCATTTCGCCATCGAACATCGACCGGCTAGTGCCATTCCATTCAACTCTTGCCCTTATCGTTCTGCCAGCCTATCCTGACATCAGGGAACGAATCCATCTCTGCGGAATAAGGCTTGATGTCCAGAAGGACTGAGCCATCAAGGGCATCCATTCCCTTTACCGTGAGCCGGTTTCCCTCGACCTTCAGCAGCTGGACGATATCAATAGCAATTGGGTTTGGCCTGTTGGGAGAACGGGTGGCAAATACCCCATGCTCTCCCTTGCTGGTGGGCGGGGTGGCAAGCAGCCTCTTTCTGTCCCCCAGATGCAGCCAGAACAGGATGAACAGGTGGGTGCATTGCTCTATATCCTTCAAGCCCTCCTCATATTCGGGAAAGACCTCGATCTGGCATATCTCCTCTGAGAGCCTGCCCTGACGGGGGATATCCCCTCGTCTCTTATACGGGGTGTGAATCACTCCCATCGGAAAGAGCACCATGGGACTTATTTCTTCAGCCATTTAAATCATCATCAACGCTTTTCGTGCTAATATCCATGCTTTATTTGGATTGATTGTTATCTGCAACATGAATTGGTTTATCATTTAAGACTATTGCGATTGATGGGCGTATTGCAGCCCCGGAGAAAAAGAGTCTGCTGCGACCGATCTGCCGCAGCCTTCCAATCCGGACGGAGATCACGGGTATTCGAGATATCATCTCCGAACTGAGCTGATCTGGCAGCTAGACGAATGCCATCTTATTCAGAGCGATGGGAACACCGCTTCCAACACCTCCATAGGTGAAGTAGAAGGAGACCAGATCATTCGATGCCCAATAGCTATCGGTGTAGTACAGGGGCAGGGCGGGAATATCCTCGGCTATCAGTTCCTGGGCAGAATCGACCAGATCCTTTCTCTTGGCGGGATCCATCTCAGCCAGCTGACCTTTCAGAGCTTCATTGAGATCCGAATTCTTGTCGTAACGGGCGCTGTTGAAGCTGACCATATCCGAGACTACCTTATTCAAGATCGCCGGATCGCCACCAAGGCCACCATGGCCGCTGAGAGCGAGATCGTATTTCCACTCTCCGACCAGGCTGTCCAGGGTTTTGGAGTCAACGCTACGCAGATTGATCTTGATGCCGGCATCCTCGAGATGCTTTTTGATCAGCTCAGCCTGGCGCTCGGTATCCGCTGTAGCCAGGAGCTCTATTCCATCAGGATAGCCATCGATAGAATAATACTCTCCTTCTCCGTCCATTGCGTAACCCAGCTCCTCCAGCAGCTTTCCTGTCCTGGCGGGATCATGAGCATACTCTTCTTGGCTCGGGTTATGCCAATCGTTGTCGGAGGCATAAAGTCCCGCGCTTCCCTCCAGGCCATAGCCTCTCAGGCCTGTCTTCACCAGGTCATCCCGGTCTATTGCATAGTAAAGGGCCTGCCTGAATTTGATATCGGAGAATGGCTCTTTATTGTGGTTGACCATGATCTTGGCCACCCAGTCATGATTGCCTTTTATTACGGCAAAGCCATCATCCTTGAGGCTGTCTACCGTCTCTCCGGGAACTGCAGCCGCATCGACATCTCCCTTTTCCAGGCTTGCTGATGCCATCTCCTGGCTCACTTTGATGAACTTTATCTGCTTGGTTCTGGGAGCACCCTGGTAGTAGTCCTCATTTGCCTCATAGAGATAGCTGCCCTGAGCCTTATCATAGCTCTTCAGCATGAATGGACCGGTTCCAGTCAGGGCTTCCGAATCCATGAAGCTGGCCGGATCGCTTACCCCATCATAGATATGCTCGGGAAGGATGGGCAGAGTCCCTGCCACCTGATCCAGGAAGGGGGCATACTCCTCGGTCAGAGTGATCTTGACCGTCCGGTCGTCTAAGACCTCTGCTGACTCTATGGTGCTCGAATCGACCCACTGATAGGGATGATCTTGGATATAATCGATTGTAAAGGCCACATCCTGGGCGCTGAATGGCTCTTTGTCGTTCCAGGTCACTTTATCGCGAAGATGAAATACATAGGCCTTCTCATCTGCCAGGTACTCCCAGCTCTCTGCCAGAGCGGGGACAAATCCGTTCTCGTCTTTCCAGATGAGAGTATCGAATATCAGGCTCATGCGGATGTAGCCCGGACCGCGGGAGTAATGGCCGTAGGGCGATGGGTAGCCCCAGTCTCCAGTGGAGTCGGCTATGGTGAGGGTCTCGACCGTCTCATCATCCGACCCCTGAGCGGTGACAAGCATTAGCAGCGTCAGGGCCATAGCAGCCAATACAAGGCCGGAATGCTCCCTGCTGCAAAGAGGCCCGATTGCCATATTCATAATTCTTGTGAATTTCATTCAGTATTCTCCTATGATAAAATAGTATACTCGCATATTTTAAGAGCTTTTCTAATATGAGATACATTTATGGATAATTTGTATGCTTAAAATTTAAAAAGGTATAATCCTATTCCCAGCTTTATGGATTGTGGACCTTATCTCCTCCATGTTTTCCTCAATCTATGCTGAAAGGTGCAGGATTTCTCCCTGGATATTGTCGGTCTTATTAGAGAATCTGGATGCCTGAGAGAAGCTGGCTGCAGATGACATGGAGGAAAACAGGGAGAAAGCTTTATATTCGATCATTGTCTTGGAATATTTCGTTAAATACCGAAAAGATATGAATAGCAGAAAGTGAATCTCCAAATTAGGGAGGAAAACCTTGCATAGACTAGGTTTTGATGTATCGTCTGAGGATAGAATGGAAATCAGCACAGCGGTTAGAATAGGATCCTGGGATCTTCCTCCAGGTCCAAAACCGGGTCCACAACTGCCCAGGAAGAAAAAGCCGCAAATTCCGTGAAAAAAGGTCAAAAACCTCTTTTTTAATAGGTGTGAATCCTGCAAAGCCAATGGATCTGGTGCAATATCTGCCCAGATCCGCCAAAATGGTCCGCAGAGCAGCCGAAATTCCGTTTTAGGATCAGTCATTAATGCGCGAGCATCCATGCCAATTCGCATTATATGGGCAGGCTATTTTGCATTTGATCTGGCTTATTATGCTGGTTTTTGAAGATGGCAGGAAGGGAATGAATAGATGCGTTTTCTGTGCTCATGAGGAAGGCTCGTTCTTGCTCAAAATAAGCATTCGCTCTAATTTGAGACGAATTTCGGCCTACAGCTAGGGAATTATTTAAGTATTAGTTCACAGGTAAATTGGTCACAAATGATGGTCGTAACGCACCGATATAGTGATAAATATAACGAGGAGGATATGAGATGGCATTCTACACGTTGGGCCTCACCTTTGAACTTGTGATACTCCTGACAGTTATTGTACTTGCTGTTTGGATATATGGTATATATTTTAACTTTAAGAAATGGGGCCTCGGATCCACCGGCTACCACGACCCGTTGCGCAGAAGCTTCTGGTTATTCCTTGCCACCTGGATTCATGAGGCATTTAAGGACGGCATTTGGGTATTTTTGAGGACAGTGGTGCTTGATGTTCTTCTTCTCAGGAGGACTCTTGCCAGGAGCCCGGTACGATGGGTAATGCATATGTCCATGTTTTATGGATTCCTGGCACTGGCGGCACTCTCCGGCCTTGGACTCATGCTCGATATCGTGGAGCACTTCAATTTAGCCGGATTTGCTCATGAGGCTGAGATGGTCAAAGGCATGATGGCGCTGCCCTTCGATGTATTTGGATATCTTCTGCTATTCGGCTCCACCATTGCCATATCCAGAAGGATCCTGATCAAGTTCGTGCGAGACAACACCAGCGCATACGATGCCCTCTTGATCGGAGCAGTCTTCTTGATCACCGTAACTGGATTTTACGCTGAATGGATGCGCGGCAACTCTTTCCTGGTAGGGAACATGTTTGAGTATCCCATCTACGCGCCCCACTTCGCTCTGATTCATACCTTGCTCGCCCTTGGTCTGTTCGCCTTAATTCTGCCCTGGAGCAAGTACATCCACGTGATTGCCACGCCGATGACCCTGATAGCCAATCGAGGAGGAGAGTAAAATGGCTGATAACAAAGAATCAAAGCCCTTGATGACGGGCTATATGATTTCCACCCAGCTCCTGGAGGTAGATGGCTGCAACAGATGCCAGGAGTGTATGAAGTGGTGCCCGACATTCGCCGTCAGACCGGATCGTCCCGGAATCACTCCCATGTACAAGAACGCCCGCTGGAGAGAGCTGATGGCCAAAAACCACAGCCTGCGGGCTAAGATCTTCGGCGGCAAGCCCCTGGAAGAGGACGAGATGAAGCTCTTCACCGAGGATGTGTACTACTGCACCACCTGCGGTGTATGCGGAACGGTCTGCGAGGCGGGAATAAAGACCGTCGATCTCTGGGAGGCCATGCGCCCCAACCTCGTAGCTCGCGGGGACGGGCCCTATGGCAAGCAAGCCTTCTTCCCCAAGCTGGTCAAAGCAGACCGAAATCCGTATCAAGGCAAGCAAGAAGACCGCTTGTGCTGGGTTCCCAAGGATGCAAAGGTCGATGAATCCGGCGAGATCGTATATTTCGCAGGCTGCACTGCGGCATACAGACAGCAAGCCCTGGGTGTGGCCACAGTCAGGATCCTGAATAAGCTGAATGCGGACTTCGCGATGCTGGGCAAGGACGAATGGTGCTGCGCCTCTGCCATGGTCAGAACTGGCCAGAGAGAGGTAATGGCTGAGCATGCGGTGCATAATGTCGATGCCCTCAAGGACGCGGGAGCGAAGACTGTGCTATTCGCCTGCGCTGGCTGCATCAGGAATTCCACCGTTGACTGGCCCAGGTGGTATGAGGGCTACATCCCTTACAAGAACGTGCCCCTCTCGGTCTTCCTGAGGGAGAAGCTGAGAAAGGGTGAGGTGGAGTACAAAATTCCTCTGAACTACACCGTGACCTACCATGACCCCTGCCATAACGGCCGCCATCTGATGCACGAGATCGGAAAGGATTGGGCCTTTGAAGCATCCAGGGAATGCCTTGAATCCATACCCGGATTGAAGTTCAAAGATATGCTACGTAACAGGGAACTGCAGAGATGCTGCGGCGCAGGCGGAGGCGTCAAGGCAGGCATTCCCGACCTGGCCCTGGATATGGCCAAGGCCAGAGTGATGGATGGGGAGGAAGTAAAGGCAGATGTCATTTCATCCACCTGTCCCTTCTGCAGAAGGAACATCATGGATGGCAGGAACGATGCCAAGTCCTCCATAAAGGTCCTGGACGTGGTGGAGCTGATGGCAGCATCCATGGGACTGGACATGACCATCCCCGAGAATCCCTACACCAAATACCAGGAGCAGGATGTCCTGGTCTGCGGCCCGGTCGAGTGCAAGATCGATACCGTGGAACGCAAGGCGCCAGGCAAGGATCTGGTGGGCGAGGCTCACTGAAAAGATCAGGATGCCCGGAGTTCCGGACATCTTTTTTTTCACATTTTTTGAAAAAAAATTTCTATTCCAGCCACTTTCCTGTGAAGGCCCGGGGAAGAAGGTCACGGGAGGAGGCGGTCAGAGCATCTCCTTTGCAGTTGGCCATTATCACCATGATATCCTCTCCGAACTCTATCAGGCTCTGCCTGCATATGCCGCAGGGGGATATAGGCTGGCAGCCGTCTCCTACTATCGCTATCGCCTCGAACTCCCTCTCTCCTGAGGCTATAGCTTGAGAAATAGCTACTCTCTCTGCGCATATCCCCGCGCCGGTGGAGGCGTTCTCTATGTTCCCTGCGGAATAGACGTTTCCCTTTTTAGTGAGAAGGGCAGCGCCGACCCTGAAGCGGGAGTAAGGAGCATATGCTCTGGCTATGGCCTGACCGGCGCATTCGATCAATTGGTCGTATCCTCCGGCATATGGCCTGGGGCCGATCCCCAGAGCGCCGATATACATGCATTCCGCTGGCGGAATGGTGGGAATCTCGCCGCTAGCCTCCTTGATGGGAACGCCGGAGTCTCTTATTATCGCTGCTGGAATACCCTCGTCTCCCTCTCCCATCACGATCTGAGCAGCGGATACCAGATTGTCGGCTACGGCCTTGCGGGTGATCTTGAGCTCTCTGCCGAAGAGATCCTTCTGCCCCCGGGCATCCTCCACCGCCTCCAGACCGGAGCAAGCCAGCGCTACCCCAACGCAGCCCAGCCTGAGAGGATGAGTTCTACTGTCCCCGATTATCACCCCGATCTTCTTTCCGTTTGCCATTCTCTCCCGGATGGCTATGGCAGAGCCTTTGGGATCGGCGGGAAATAGGACCACATGACCCGGTGGGGCATTGGAGTTGTCGATACCGGCATTGGGAAAGAGAAATCCATTGTTCAGGGTCAGGACCACTCCCGGGATGCCTCCCACGATCTCGTCCGACTCCCTGAGGATCAGCTCCATCTCTCGAGGGTCTTTTTTGTACTGGCCAGCCAGAGATATGGCCAGATCGCCTGGCTGGATCTCATCCAGATCGACCACCCGTCCCTCAGAGGTGGCGACGATGCTCTCGGAGACGACCAGTATATCTCCATCCTGGAAGGCCTGACCAGACCTATTCATTGCTCGCACCAGGAACTCCACGAGGTCGTCTCCCGGCATCAACAAGTCCGATTTAATTCCCAAAACCTGCAATAAATCACCTGTAACGCTCTGGGCTGTCGATAAGCTCCCACGATTCCTCTATGATGTCAGCCAAATGGCCGAGCCGGAAAGGCTGCCCTTTCAGGTTCCTGACCAGGCTTGATATTTGAGCATGAGTGCCGAGGATTAAAATCTCTTGCGGCCGCTTATCGCAGCGCAGGGCCAGCTTGGGAATGGCGGCATCTCCTCCCCGGGCGAGCATCTCCTGCTTTATTATCAGGGCCTCCATGCTGCTCAGGCCCCGCACCGCCAGGATCCGAAAAGATCCCTTCCGGGAGAGGAGCTGGTATGCCCCCTCATCCACCTGTATCCGCTTCAGATGCTCTGCCAGATCCATTCCCTGGCCGAGATAGCCCAAAACCTCGACCTGCATATCGCCAACTGCATGTTCATCCACATCGCAATCCATACTGCAATCGCTGGTCACAATCGGCCGTCCGCGGATGGCACCAGCCATGGCGATCGCATCCAGGCTGGCGGAGATGTCGTGCGTTCGGACGATATGTGCCCCCAGATAGACGGCTACTGCCGTTGCTGCCAGGCTTCCGGCAAGCCTCCCTCCAGGATCGGGAATATTCAGGCTCTCCCCGATGAATGTCTTACGGGATAAAGCAGCCACTACCGGCCGCCCGATGGCGCGCAACCGGTCAAAGCCATCCAGGATGGCCAGGTCCTGGGCTGCCGTCCTCACGGGAATCCACTTGCCGATCCCTGGATCTATGGAGATCTTATTCAGAGCAACTCCTGCTCTCACTGCCTGCCTCACTTTGTCTCCCAGGAGGGGAATGATCTGATTCAACAAAGGCAGGTCTCCAGGCCTTTGATCTGATGCCATGATGATCAGAGAGCCGTCATATTCTGCTACCTTTGAGGCCATATCAGGATCGTGCAGGCCAGAGACATCGTTGATGCAAGTAGCTCCACAGGACAGGGCCTTTTCTGCAATCTTCGCCCTTTGGGTATCTACGGAGACCACGATATCCAGGTTATCCGTGATCTCCTTTAAGGCGGCAAAGAGCCTGTCCTTTTCCACCTCTTCGCTTATGGGGGGAGATCCCGGGGCGGTAGAGACCGCACCCAGGTCAATGATATCAGCTCCCTCATCCTGCAGTCGCCTGGCAGTTGCTAGAGCCTCATTCGAGCTGGCTACTGAGCCCTTATAGAACGACTCCCGGCTGAGGTTGATGACCCCCATCAGCCGCACGGGCTGAAGATCTCCAACCTTCACCCAACCCAACAAGCCTTCAATCACTTTCAACACCACTAGCTCAATGATCCTATTCCCTATTCCGAGAGCCAGAGCAGGATTCCCGTTCTCCTCGCCCGGCGGATCGCCCGGTCGAAGAGGATGAGCCCCAGCAGCAGATATAGCGCGGCCAGAGATAAACCTACAGCCAGATGATGGGGTCCGGGGATAAATATTGACCTGTAATACTCCAGGAAATAGGTCAGAGGGATGGCCCTGGCCAAGACCTGCAGAAAGAATGGGAGGACATCCACCGGATAGTAGATCCCGCTGAAAAGGAGTATCAGACCGCTCAGACTCCAGGCGGCAACATCAGCCTTTTGGCCGAAGGTGAGGATAGAGATGCAGACAGTGATTCCTATGATCGCGGCCATGGAAAAGACACCCGCCAGAAATATCAACGGGGGGATCAGGCCGCCCGCCTGAAACCTGAAATCAAACAGATAGAAGCTGATCGATGCCAGGATGGCAAAGACCACCGATCCCCTCATGATGCCGAAGAACAGGGATCCAAAGATCAGATGGCGGCTATGTATCGGGGCGATGAATGTGTTCTTTATGCTCTTGGACCACATATCAAAGAGGAGGACATAGGCCACATCCATCTGGGCCACCTGGAGAATGGTAAGAGCAATGGAACCCACCAGGAGAAAGGAGACCATCGACTCATCCACCATCAAAAATCGAGTGAGAAGGCCGATGGAGAGCAGGTTGACCAGGGGCCAGAAGAACAGCTCGAAGAGGGTGAAGACGTTCCTCTTGGAGATCACCCAGTTCTTGTAGGCGGAGGCCAGATACTTGTTCAGCTCACCTTGCCAATTCAAGGAATACGTCCTCCAGATCGGGCTCTTCTATATTGATATCCAGAATTTTAGCATCTTGAAAGCTTTTCAGAATCCTGTCCAGGCTATCCTCGTTACTGTCCATCAGGATTTCCAACTGTCTATCGACCGGTCCCTCAGCTGGCTTTGTCACCTCTATGTCCGCCTGCCCATTCGCCTGTATATCCACTCGCCCATCGACTATTCCGGGTTTGCCCCTGACTGCTATGACCCCCTCCAGAGCTCTCAGGGCATCAAGGTTCGCCAGCCCCCGGTAGGTTATCTTCACCCTCTTTCCCAGTTCGAGGTGGTTTTTCAGGTTCTGAGGGGTATCCAGGGCTGCCACTCTGCCCTTTCTCAGGAAGGCAATTCTATCGCAGAGCAGCTCCGCCTCGGGCATATAGTGGGTGGACATTATAACTGAGATCCCCTCCTCATCATGAATTCTCCTGATCAGATCGTGGGTTTTGGCGGACATGTCCGGGTCCAGGCCGGTGGTCGGCTCGTCCAAAAAAAGGAGACGGGGGTGGTTTAGCATGGCCTTGGCCAGGGACAGGCGCTGCTTTAAGCCGGTGGAGAGGTTCTCGAACTTCACATCCCTGTACTCCCCCAGCTCAAAGGCATCGATCTGGTCCTCGACCGTCCGATTGAGGCCGAGTCCATAAAGGCCGTAGAGCATGCTATAGTGGACGAGGTTCTCTCTTACCGTCAGGCTCCAGGGGAAGTTGGGTTTGGCAGTGCTGATATTGATTATCTTACGGATCTCTCCCCTGTCCCGTCTGGCATTCAATCCCAGAATGGACAGGCTCCCCTCCTCCGGGTAGATCAGAGTGGAAAATATGGAGATTAGAGTGGTCTTCCCCGAGCCGTTTGGGCCGAGCAGGCCGAAGATCTCTCCTCGATCTATATCCAGAGATATTCCTTCCAGGACCGTCTTGGCAGAGCCAAAGAGGCTCTTATAGCTCTTGCATATCCCCTTAGCCTGGACCGATTTTTCGCTCATCTTCCCGATCTTCCTCTGCATTTCTCTCTTTTTGCCTATAGCCGCTTGATCCTTCTCTTCCGGCCATAAAGAAGCTTTTGTCTGCGCAGGATGATGGCGAGCAGAACAAGAAAGGCCAATAGAGCAATGAAGAGAATGGTCCCACTGGAAATGAGGCGCCCCGATCCCTTTAAGCTCAGCTCAAAGGGGAGGACCAGATCCATCTTTTCCGAGCGCAGGCCCATGCCGAGTTGATACTCCTCCTGACTGGCATCTCCATCCACCCCGACCAGGAAGCTGGCGGAGGCCATCTCACCCGGCGACAGGTCTCCTAGAGGAAGGTCTCTGCTTTTCACCCGAAAGGGAGGAGCAGCTATAAGGCTGGCCGAACAGTTCGGGAGGATATCCTCTCCGATGTTCTCCACCGCGATTATTAAAGATCCTTCTTCTCCTGGATAAAGGTGAGACTGCACTCCTGCAATGCGCAGGTCATCCTTATCTCCGAATGCATAGACCCTCAGATTCAGGCTCTGGTTTGATGGCTGGCGGAGGGGAAAGGCCTCGCCATCGCTCACGCTCACGTCCACCTGGCGCACATAATCCACCCTCAAGGGAAGGTCATACCAACCACTGGCCCTCTGATCGATGCTGATGTTGAATTGCAGCTCTTTTGCCTCTCCCGCTGGGAGAATGGCAATATGCTGCACGCCGGAGGTCACCTGAATGGGGCCGGCCGACTGCAAAGCGGCTCTGACATCCATGGCCACGGAGCTGTTCATCTCCTCTCTTTGCTCTTGCAGGATATCGTCGGGGGAATCGCTGCTGCTTATAGGTATCAGCTCCTCGATTCTGCCCTGGTTGGCAATGCTTATTCTCAGGACACCGTCACCTGGCGAGAGTGCGGGATTGGTAGCTGAGGCATTGAGTTGTAGATGGCTGATGGACTTGTAGTGATCATCGGCAAAAAAGATGATATCTTCTGTCTGGCCCAGGCCGACCAGGATCAGCAGAATGCAGATGATCTTCAGCAGCTCCATATGATTTCGGTTGAGTTTGCATCCTTAATTAAATTTATCTGAATGCCATACTGGAAGCGCTTTCACTCAACCTGCAGGGTTAGATATTAGATAGATCTTTGCTCAGATTGGAAAGCTTAAAGAGGATAAGCCATCTGGTTATCGAGAGGCTAATATATCGCGGATATTCTCCTTTAGGTCCTGTAGTGTGCTTATTGTATAGATCATCTCAATATCTCCGCGCTGATGGTGCTCGACAATCTTCTTCAAGTCACTGAGACGCCGGTACCACCCTATCCCATCTGTTACAAAAAAATAATGAGAGTCTTTGTCCTTAACTTCCAAGACCTTGAGAATATCTCCAAGTACATCTGTGAGTTTACTGCCAGTTGCTTCATAACCCTTGGCCTCGATTATTATATGAGGGACTTCTTTGGAGGGAACGGTAAAGTCTGCTTTTGCATGTTTACCTGATCTGCTGACAAAGTTTCCCCCACGATCGAAGGTTATACCAATCTCATCTCTTAATTCAATCAATATGGCCTCAACAGCATCTTCTAATGTTGATCCGCGTTTTTGGGCAGTCATAGCCCGTCCTCTCATGTGCCCGTACCTGTCCCAGAGAACATCCTGAAGGGTCCACTCATGAGATCTGTGTGTATCGATGACATCCGCTAATCCTAGTTCCATTAGTATCTCAGCGATCTCTTCTGAGTTATTTCCACATTTTTTACGGATGCTGGTGAAATCACCCATTACTCCTCTTATTCTCATCTCATTTGCGAAGATATCTTGAGACATGTCTAAGAAGAGACGAAAAACATCTAAAGCATATGGATCTTCTGACAATATGATCTTGATTAGATCTTGATCAATAGTCAGATCGTTTATCCTTTCGACTACGATAGATATGGATTCTAGCACCTTATGGCCATCAGTATCCAGCCACTCTGCGGGTATACGTTTAAGCTGTCCGAGAAGCTCTTCCAGAGTTACTTGAGGATTCATCTATTTACTCCATCGATTCACGAACTCTGTAGTCAGCAAAAGATATGTCAATCAAAGCTTCTCTCTCAATAAGCAACGACTGACCAAGATCCAAACGTCGCTTGATCACAGGTATAAGGTCTTCATTGATTTCATAGCCAATGCTATTTCGATCTAAATTGATTGCCGCTTTTATTGTCGTGCCGGATCCTGCGAAAGGATCAAGAATTGTGTCACCTGCAAACGAGTACAAGCGAATGAGGCGACGAGGTACCTCTTCTGGGAAAACGGCCTCATGTCCTTTGAACCATTCTGTCTCAGACTCTATTCTCCAGAACTTTTGAACGTACTGTTTCCATGTCTCTTTATCGATTTCACTTGCTTTTTTGATTTCAGGGTCAAGTTTATTGCGCTTTCCTGGTTTCTTCAAGATAAATATGTACTCAAAATATACATTATTGTAAATAGATGCGGGATAAGGATAAGAACCAAGCAGCGGCCCGCCAAAATTCCTGTTAAAACCTTTGTCCCATATGAATGTATCAAAAAGCCGAAATCCGATTTCCTGACATAGCATTAAGAGATCAGCAGAAATTGGCACCCTATATAGGCCGTTTTCTTCTTCATAGAAGTACTTGCTCCGGATATCGGCTACATTCAAGCAAAATCTTCCATCTGGAATTAGAACGCGCCAGATTTCTTTAAATACGTCATTAATCATAGCGCGATATGAATCATAATCAAATTTTTGTCCTTTTTTCATTAAGGTGGTAACATAAGGAGGGCTGGTTATAACGCAGCTTACGGAGTGATTTGCGATCTCCTTCATCTGCCTGGAGTTTCCAATGTAAATCTTATGCGTAGTTTTCATCGATCCATCCCGCGCAAATTGCTTTATTCCTTGGGGCTCTCAGCGATTAACTTCACGGCTCAACTATATTTAACGTTAACGTTGATCTTATCTGATTATTATATTAAGTCTAAGCATTCCTGTTAGCTGATATTAAAAATAAAAATTAATTATGGTCCACTTCATGACACTAAATTTATGCATTTGGCGGTCTGAGCGTTCCCTTTCGATCAGAATTTCTCCATCCTACCTCGAATACAGCGTGCTCAGGAAGAAGAATATCGCCGCGGTGAGGATTATCGTGGCGCCTGACGGCACATCCAGCATGTAAGATACTATGAGGCCAACAGTCACGAATATCGATCCCAGAACTGCGGATCCGGCCATGATGGAGGGCAATCCCCTTAGATGCTGCCGGCTTATGGCTCCGGGGATGGTGAGAAGCGCTATTACCATTATGATCCCCACGATCTTGATCAATACCACCACGCTGAAGGCCACCATTGCCAAAAGCAGGAGCCTGAGGCTTTTCACCGGCAGGCCGATGGCCTCCCCGTAGACCGGATCGAAGCTCATTATCAGGAATTCCTTGTAGAGGATATAGATCAGGAGCATTATGGCCAGGGTGAGCCCGGATATCAGCAGCACGTCGTTGATGGTCACGGCTAAAATATTGCCGAAAAGGTAGCCGTAAAGGTCTCTGGCATAGCCCTTGGAGAGGGTGAGGAGCATGACTCCCAGGGCCATTCCCGTGGCCATAAAAACCCCGATGGCGGTGTCCTCGGATACCCGTGCCCTCCCACTCACCATTCCTATGCCGACCGCGGTCAAGATGGCCGAGCCCACACCGAATATCAGGGGATCGAAGCCCAGGAAATAGCCCAGACCTATGCCTCCAAAGGCAGCATGAGCTATGCCGTCGCTTATGAAGACAATCTTATTCAATATGACATAGATCCCGATTATGCCGCAGAGGACGGCGCTCGCCAGGCCCGCTGCCAGGGCCACTCTCATAAAATCGTACTGGAAGATGTCCAACTGCAACTCAATCATGCTTCCTCAAGACCCGGTGGGGCGTTCCATGGGCGATCATCTCCACCGGACAGCCGTAGGCCATCTCTATATCTTTGTTCGTTAGCTCCTTTGAGCCATGGTAATAAAGCCTCTGATTTAGGCAGGCGATTTTGCCCACGTATTTGGATATGGCAGTGATATCGTGTGAGACGAGCACAATGGCTATTCCCATGTCCTGGTTGAGGTGACAGAGAAGCTCATAAAACTCCGTTTGCTGGGAGGAATCAACGCCCGCTGTGGGCTCGTCTAAGAGGAGAAGCTCTGGATCTGAGACCAAAGAGCGGGCAACAAAGACCCTCTGCTGCTCTCCACCGGAAAGGGCGCCGATCTCCCGGTCAGCCCGATCCTCCATCCCCACCGCTTCCAGGGCGCAATAGGCAGCATTGCGGTCGGCAGGACCGTAACGGCGGAAGAGGCCAGTCCTGCCAAACCTTCCCATCTGGACCACCTCCAGGACCTTGATCGGGAAGTTCTGATCGAAGATGGTCTTCTGGGGTAGGTAGCCCACCCTTCCCCTCGCCGCCTCAGGTTCCAGGCCGAATATTCTGATCCTCCCTTTATCCGGCTTTATCAGACCCAGCATCACCTTGAGAAGGGTGGACTTTCCTCCCCCGTTCGGGCCGATCAAACCCAGGAAGTCCGCCCGTTCCAGCTTCAGGTTTATGTCCTCCAGGATAGCATGCTCTTCCCTGAAGATCCAGAGGTTATCAATGGAGACGATCTCGGCGGTCATTTCAGGCTCTTGGAGATCTCCTCGCCTGTGCGACGCATATTCTGTAGATAGTCATCTGCCAGAGGGTCAAGGACCACAATCGTCGCGTTCATCTCTCTCGCTATTACCTCTGCAGATTTGGGATTGAACTGTGGATCAACGAATATGGTGGTTATATCGTTCTTTTTAGCCATATCGATCAGGCTTGCCAGGTACTGGGGACCGGGCTCTTTCTCCTCCTCCATGATCGGCACCTGGACCAGGCCATAGTCCCGGGCGAGGTAGCTCCAGGCAGGGTGGAAAACGATGAAGGTCTTATTCTCTTTTGCGGCAAAGGTCTGGCTAAATTCTCTGTCCAGCGCTTTCATCTCCTCCAACAGGGCATCTTTATTACGGAGATAATAGTCTCTGTTTGCAGAATCGACCTGGATCAGACCATTGCATATATTGTCCACCTGAATGGCAGCATTCTGCAGAGATAACCAGATGTGCGGATCGGCGTTTCCGCCCTCTTCGCTTAACAGCTCCACTCCCTCAGAGGAGTCCACAACCAACATATCTTCATTGACCAAGAGCGCCTTTTCCATCCAGAACTCAAGGCCCGCACCGTTCATGATATAGATGTCCGCATTGGCGATCTCCTTCATCTGAGAGGGGGTGGGCTCGTAGGTATGGGGCTCGGCTCCAGGCGGGATTATCGTCGCTATTTCGACGTTGTCACCACCGATCAAAGAGATAAGCCCTGCCAGAGGAGAGATGGTCGTGGCGACGGAGATGACATCAGAGCCATTATTCGCGTACTTCTTCAAGCCATTTCCTGTGCCATTAATGGGTAGGGATTCAGCCTGGGAATCTCGGGCATCCTGGATGTCATCATTTGACTGGCTTGCATTCACTGCAATATCGTCTGCTGGCATCTTTTCAGATGGTTCTGTATCCTCGGAGATGCAGCCGGAAAGGATTGCAGCCACTAAGAAAACGATGAGCAACGAAAATTTTTTAAAATTGCTTGACATATTACTCCTTCTTTAGCCTCTTTGCATTGAGATTCTTTCCGATATACTTGGAGCGGGTCTTGCCGCCTTCCCGCCAGTAGCCATACCAGTAAGGTCCGTGCGGGCAGCCTTTGCAGTTCTTGCCGCAGGAGACGCGCTCCAATCGAAAGGTCATCGTCCCGGAGTGCCTCTCCTCTATGACCTCTCTATTGCTGCCCCGATCCCTGGTGGGGCCTATCTTGCTGAGGGGCGCTTCTCTCATGGAGATCATATCAGATAATAGATCCCTGATCTCATAGAGAGTGGAGAGATCCTCTTCTTTCAGGAGATCTCTCAAGGCTTTCGGAATCACGGTTTTTCTTATGTAATTCACTTAATAAAGCTGTTGGCCAATTACATAAGAGATGAGGAAAATGAGAGGGGAAGGAGGACCATTATCATGATGCATTCTGCCCGCCAATTGGGCGCTTTACGATGAGAAAGTAGATATTCTAGAAGGTGTAGGATTGCGGCTATGAGTGAAGCCCGAGATAGGAAGATGAAGCGTAAACGCAAGTTTGATGAAATGAAGGCCGAAAAAGTATTGAGAGCATGCAGGAGCAGACGGTATATAGAGAATGCTGATAGGTGAGCAATCTCTTTTACTGAATATATTTTGTATTTTATTGTTTTAAAAAAGTATTCTCGGAATGCTTGCCTGTTAGCAGGCCAAATGATCCCTGGCCTCATAGCTGAGATCAAAAAACCTCTTTTTGGCAAAAGCGGATGAGGATCACGAGAGGAGAGGCTCCAAGTATAAAAAAGGAAGGGCTCCTCGCTATTTTGTATGGGTGAACTTCAATCGCTAATTCTCTGTATCTTCTGTGCCTTTTTGTGGTGAACCGCGATGCTCTGACCAAACCACAGAGACAAAGAGGAACAGAGGCCATATTCTCTGACTTAACTCACCCACATAATTCAGCGAAGAGCCAAAGGAAGAAAAAAGGAGAAGCTTAAAATGGTGGACAGGGTTAAACTGGCGGTCTAGATATAGACTGCTGTTCCTGGCTCCACATAGATAGTCTTAGAGCCACCTGCATCGAACCACATGATTTTTGGATAGTTGAACTGGCCATCATAGACTCTCACTTCATGGTTCTGGTTGCCAACTACCTTGAAGCTGAATCTGCCATCCAGAGGATCTCCGCCCGTCCCCTCGGTACCAATATAGACTCCATCCAGGTATACCTGATAGCCGCGCATGCCCTGGGAGACTATTATGGCGGTGGAGTCACCGGCCGTTGGAGCGGCAGTTTGGGTAATTGCCGGTGAGGTGGTTGGGCTTATGGATTGAGCACTCGCGCTCGTTGATTGCGTGGTAGTGATTGCTGGTTGCGCCGTGGCAGATACAGGCGCAGCCGACTGGGTTGGGGGGTAAGCGACGGTCTGTCGCGGATATACCCTCAAAGAGGATCTGGTTTGGGCATATTCGAGGGTTTTCGCCCATTCCTTATTGTATATCTGCCATCCTGTGCCATAAACCGGCGTCCAGCCAGGAGTGGGATAATAGGCCGCAGAATATGTCGAGTATGTGCCATAAGGCAAGCCATAAGGCACGTAATAGACCGATCCATTTGAGCCGTACCAGGTAGCAGTGGGAATGGGATAATCAAGCCACCGCTTAAGGCCAGAAATGGCAGGATCTCCATCATATGGGCCAATTGAACTGACATATCCCCCCACCAGCCAGTCCTGTCCGCCTGTAATGCCCACAAACAAGCATATGCTCAATGCGATTAGATATAGCAAGGTCTTACCATGTATCATATGATCTCACACGATGACATTGGCTCTAATGGAACTTAATACTATCTTTAAC